>WRKB01000232.1 GCA_009778295.1 Betaproteobacteria bacterium
ATGACCGAAGAACCGTGCAGTCCGAACATGCGGAACAGTCTGTCAAGCATATAGGCCACGCGGGCCATGTAGCCGGAATCCTCCATAAAGGCCACGCACAGGAACATGCACATGATAAGCGGCACAAAGCTCATCACCCCCCCCACGCCGGCGATAATGCCGTCCACGAGTAAAGAGCGCGTCAAGCCTTCCGGCATGGCCGCAGAAATGGTCTCCCCGAGCCACTTGAAAAAGCCTTCCACCCAACCCATAGGGATTTCGCCCAGGCAAAAGCTTACCTGGTAGGTCATGTACAGGATGGCAAGCATAAGTACAGGGCCGAGTACCTGTTGGGTAAGCACACTGTCCAGGCGTTCGGAAAATTCCAGATGGCGTTCGCGGTCTTCTTCCTCGCGGGTAACCACGCCCTGGCGCAACAGGGAATTGATGTAGCCGTAGCGATAGTCGGCCAGACGCGCTTCTGGCGTGGTGTTCAAACTGTTGCCCAGGTGTTCGGCGAGTATATTCGCCATCTGTTCAAGTTCCGGGCCTATTTTTCCCGCGCGGCGGCCCTGGGCGATAATGTCCTCATCGCCTTCCAGGTATTTTATGGCAGTCCAGCGTACCGGATACTCCCGGGTCAAAAAGTCCGCAGACTGGATCGCCTTTTCCATCTCGTCCAGCACCGGGTCCAGATCCGGGCCGTAGGAGATGCGCAGGGGCTGCCATTCCTGTCCACGGTATTCCAAGGCGCGCTCAATGGCGGCGTACATCAGGTCATCCACCCCGATGCCGACTTTGGCCACAGTCTCGTATACCGGGACGCCCAGCAGTTCGGCAAGGCGGGCCGCATCCACGCGCAAGCCCTTTTTGTGGGCTTCGTCCATCATGTTGAGGCCCAGCACCAGCGGCACGCCAAGCTCCATAATCTGTACTGCCAGATACAGATTGCGCTCGAGTACTCCGGCATTGAGCACATCCACCACGACATCCGGCTTACCCTGCGTGATTTCCCGGCGCGTGACGCGTTCTTCCTGGGTATAGGCGCTTAGGGAATAGCTTCCCGGTAAGTCCGTAACCACGGCATGCTGCCCGTGGCGTTCCACCTCGCGCTGCTGGCGCTCGACCGTGGTGCCGGGATAATTGCCCACCCGCCGATGCGCGCCGGTAAAGGCGTTGAACAGCGTAGTTTTTCCGGAATTCGGGTTTCCCACCAGGGCAATGCGTATGTTCGCCATAGCGTGTCCAGCATATTTCACTTGTCGCGTGACGCGACGCTACCCGTTTTGAAATCCCCAGCGGCGTTCAAGATCAGTTCCGGCTTTTTTCACGTCCGTCTTAAAGTTTTCCCTGCTCTCTTTGATCCGCTCGCCCAGAGCCGGATCGTTCAAGGCCAGAATTTGCGCGGCCATCCAGGCTGCGTTGCGCGCTCCGGCCTTGTCGAGCGCCATCGTTGCCACCGGAAAACCCGGAGGCATCTGCATGGTTGCAAGCAGGGCATCCATGCCGCCCAAGGGCGAGGCCGCAAGGGGAATACCAATCACCGGCTTGCAGGTACGGGCGGCAACCGCCCCGGCCAGATGCGCGGCCATGCCCGCCGCGCAGATGAATACTTGGCAACCCTGCTTTTCAAGTTCGTCCACCAGAGCTTCTGTGCGCTGTGGCGTGCGGTGCGCGGAGCTTACCGTAAAACGGAACGGAATCTCCAGCTTGCGCAGCACTTCCGCGCATGGTGTCACCAAAACCTCATCCGATATGGAGCCGATAAATATCGCTACTTTTGTTGGCATACGGCACCTTGTTCAGAACATGTTACGCCTGGGATGTTTGCTTGACGGAGGGCAAGGCCCGGCGACAATTTCAAGCGTAAAACACGTTCATCTGCTTAATTATCCTGTAAAAAATTGATTCCCTTCGTCCCGATATCCCGCCGGTAAAAACCGTTCGGCATGCAAATTTTTTTCAGAGCTCCATAGGCATTCTGCTGCGCCGCGACGAGGCCGCTGCCCAGAGCGGTCACGCAAAGCACACGTCCGCCTGAAGACAAGAGCCTGCCCTCTTTATGCACGGTACCGCCGTGAAAAACGATCACCCCGGTGTCTTTTTCTGCTTCGTCCAGACCGGTAATCTCCATGCCGCCGGGGTAACTGCCGGGGTAGCCACTGGCGCAAAGGACCACGCCCAGAGCGGTGGCGCGTGTATACACAAGTTCTTCCCGCGCTATTCGTCCTTCGATGCAGGCCAGCATCAGCGTTGCGAGATCGGACTCCAGCCGCAGCATCAGCGGCTGACATTCCGGATCACCGAAACGCACGTTGTATTCCAGTACCTTGGGGCCATTGGCAGTCAGCATCAACCCGGCATATAACACGCCTGTAAAGGGATGGCCGCGTCCGGCCATACTCTTCATGACTGGCCGGATGACCAGATCCGCCATGCGTTCAAGCTGATTGTCCGGCAGGAGCGGCGCCGGGCTGTAGGCGCCCATGCCACCGGTGTTCGGCCCTGTGTCACCGTCAAAAACCGCCTTGTGGTCCTGCGCTGAAGGCAGCGGCAAGGCCTCTCTACCATCGCACAGGCACAGGAAAGAAACCTCCTCACCTGTCAAGTATTCTTCGATCAGAACGGTATTGGCGGCTGCACCATGTATTTTTTTTCCCATCATCTCGTCAAGTGCTGCCAGGGCTTCCTCAAGGCTTTGGGCAACCACCACTCCCTTGCCCGCAGCCAACCCGTCGGCTTTGATCACGAGCGGCGCGCCCTGTTTGCGCGCGTAGTCTTTCGCGGCTACAAGATTCGTAAAGGTGGCGCAGGCCGCCGTGGGCACCCCGGCCTCGACCATGATTTCCTTGGCGAAACTTTTACTTCCCTCAAGCCGTGCACAATAGGCATCCGGGCCGAAGCAGGGGATACCCGCCCTGTTCATGGCATCGGTGATCCCCAAAGTCAAAGGGAGTTCCGGCCCGGGAACCACCAAGTCTATTTTTTCCCGACGGGCAAAATCCACCAGCTCTGGTATGGCATCCGCAGCTATCCTCGTATTTTGCGCCAAACCGTCGGTGCCACCGTTGCCAGGGGCCGCAAACACTGTATTTTCAAGATGCTGCCGGAACTTCCAGACCAAGGCGTGCTCACGCCCGCCGGAACCGATGACGAGAATACGCACGACGACTCCTATGGGGAGCGGCTCAGTGGGGGCAACGCACAGGGAATGCCTCGTATATGGGGCACTCTCCGCTAGCCACCCCTCTGGCGTCCTTTGTTATTTTTTGTTATCTGAACTAAGCTCTCAGGGGTGTATCATAGAGGAAGCCTCCAAAATGTACCTGCGACAGGCAGGAATTTCAAATCTTTTTTCCTGTTGCATTCCCGCAGATCAGGCAAGAGAGAACTTATGACCGTCCAGAAGCACCGTTTTATACCGGCGTTCAAAGACGAAGAAGCCGTCTTCCAGCGGCAGCTTGAGGGCGTACGCTGGACGGTACGCCATGCGCGCAATTCTCCTCAGTACAAGGGGAAACTGGACGCCGCCGGCGTACATCCCGAAGATATTCAAAGCCTGGATGACGTGCGCCGGCTGCCGCTGAGTTCGGCGGACGATCTGCGTGCCGGGTACCCTCTGCCTCTGCTCTGCATTCCCGAGCGCGATATCGTGCGGATACACGCCAGTTCCGGCACAACGGGCAAGCGTAAAATTCTGGCGTACAGTCGGCGTGATGTGGACAATTTCGGACTGCAGATGGCTCGCTGCTATGAGATGGCCGGGCTGACCTCCATGGATCGCATCCAGATAGCTGTGGGCTATGGCCTGTGGACAGCAGGTGCAGGTTTTCAAGCCGGCAGCGAACTGTTTGGCGCCCTGACCGTACCGATAGGGCCGGGCAATTTAGACATCCATTTGCAAATGCTGAAGGACATGGGAACAACCTGCTTCGCCGCCACCGCCTCCATGGCCCTGTTGATGGCCGAGGAAGTGGAACGTAGTGGTATTGTTGACAAGATAAAGCTGCGCAAGATTATCTTCGGCTCCGAGGCATGCAGCGAC
Source organism: Betaproteobacteria bacterium (assembly GCA_009778295.1). Taxonomy (GTDB): domain Bacteria; phylum Desulfobacterota; class Desulfovibrionia; order Desulfovibrionales; family Desulfovibrionaceae; genus WRKB01. The sequence goes on from WRKB01000232.1 coordinate 4,025, forward strand.
AAGATGCGGGCATCCTTTGAAAGAAGATTGCGGCTTGAAGGCAGCTACGATATCGGCGGTATGACGGAAATGTACGGCCCCGGCTCATCCATTGAATGCGACGCGCACCAGGGACTGCATTATTGGCCCGACCTTTTCTACATGGAAATATTGGACCCCGATACTCTTGAGCCTGTCAAACCCGGTGAAGTGGGCGAAATGGTGGTCACCACCCTGTGCAAGGAAGCAACGCCGCTTATCCGCTACCGTACCCGCGACCTTACCCGTTTGCTGCCGGGCGTTTGCGCCTGCGGCCTGAATTTGCCCAGGCACGACAAAATCTATGCCCGTAGCGACGACATGTTCATTTTGCGAGGAGTCAATATCTATCCTGGCCAAATTATGGATGTTCTGGCTCAGTTTCCGGAACTCGGCGGCGAGTACCATATCACACTGACCCGCGCTAACGGCCGCGACTGCATGGATTTGGCGACGGAACGGCACAGCAGCGTCTCTTCCGGATTGGATCAGGATCTGGCGGCGCGCGTGGCGGAACAGCTGCACGTAAAACTCCTGGTTCGTGGTAAGGTGCGGATAGTGGACCCCGGCAGCCTGCCGCGCACCGTCAGCAAATCGAAACGCATCACGGATCTGCGTTCGTAAAGGATGGAGCATGCGGGATGAGCGCGGTTTGTACTACCACCCCCAGCCCGGCAATCCCAAGGTGCGTGTCTATGTGCGCGCGGGGAAGGGCGCTGAGGTGGAATTCCGCCTTTGGCAGGCGGAGTACCCGGAAGTTTGGGAAAAGCACGAATGGATTCCGCTGGACGTCATCCATAAGGCAGCGCAACTGTATCGCGAACGGGGCCGCGGTCCGCTTCAGGGGAACCCCCTGGCCCTGTATGACGAAACAGTGGCTAAAGCTCTTTTGCAGGAGCGTTGATACGCCATGCCGCGCATATGGATAAGCGGGGACAAAGCCATCCTGCTGCGTGATTTTCTGCGCGACTATTGTCAGGTATTCGCTGTGCTGGAAGAACAGCTCCGGCGTTTTACGCTTTCGGGTACGCTTTCGTATGCGGTGCTGCGCGATCTTGTGGGCAGTGAGGAGCAGAACGGGCTGTTCTGGCTGCTTAAAGACAGCGCTCACCATCTCTTCCGCAGCGATGAGGAAAATATGGCGGGCATGCTGCTCGACTGGGCAGTAGGCTATGCTTTCCACGAATGCGTCAAGCTCATGGAGGACGCCTTTCAATATCAGCACTACCGCAATCGTTTTCTGGAGTTCAAAGAACGGGCGGCCGCGCAGGAAGGGCGAACAGTTGAACAGCTCTTTCCGCTTTTGATGCAAACCCATGAAAGCGCTTGGCGCGAACTGACGCGCATCGTCCACACCCTGTCCCAATGTCGCGAACTGTTGGTGCATTATCTGCCCCCTTACGGTTCGGCTGGCCAGTTGGCGCGCCTGCTGCTGGAACGGGAGGAACTGGTGCGGCATGTTTTTGGGGCAGCGTATGTGCAATTGCTTGAGGCCTTGTACGGACAGGAACGAGGACGCATGCTGCTGCTGGCGGCCAAGGACTTTTTGGACGGAGGCCGTCCGCAGGCGGCGTGCGATGTCCTGGCCAAGCTTCAGACCGTGCCGTGCTCGTTGGCTGCCGAAGCCGCCGAGCTGCGGACCATGGCGCGAAAAGCACTGGAATGAGCGAGCCTGATCCTAATGCAACAAGGCTTGGGCGTAGCGTTCCACGGGCGCGAAATTATCGGTCAGGGCCGGACAGTCCTGGAGCGCGGCCTGCGTAATCTGCGTACGCAGCATGGCCTGGACGCGCTGCGACAGATGCGCGCCCTCGCCCGCAAACACGGCGGCAAGATCCGGACGTTTTTCCGGCAAGGCCAGCAGCATGATGTTCTGCACTCTGTCGAGATGTTCCAAGGAGTTTACCGCAAAGGCGTGCAACTCCGGAAAAGCCGTGGCCGTCGCCGTGCGAATGGATCGGAACAGCAGGCCGTTCTCTCCGCTATAGGAAGAAATGACGTTCATGATTACCATACCTCCGGGCGCCAGAGCCCGGCGTAGAGCCTGAGCGGCTTCCTGCGTGCCCATCTGGAAAGGTACACTGTAATAGGAATTGAACACATCCACAAAAATGAGATCGTATTGCTGCGTATTCCTGTTCAAAAAACGGCGGGCGTCCTCATGGAACAC
>WRKB01000233.1 GCA_009778295.1 Betaproteobacteria bacterium
TCACAGACATTGCAAGGTTCCGCCGTGGGGGCCCTGCTGCAGTTCAGAGCTTTGGCGAACACCCGCGCCAGGGTGGTTTTGCCTACGCCGCGCGTGCCGCTGAAAAGATAGGCCGGCGCGACCCTGTCTTCCGCCGCTGCGCGAGAGAGTATGGAGCGCACCGTTTCCTGGCCGACGAGATCAGCAAAAGTCTGAGGACGGTAACGGGCGGTAAGGGGGGCGTGGCTCATGCGCTTGCGCTTCACTCTATACAGGGAGCAAATTTTGATACGACAGAAGCGGAAGCCTACTGAAACTCTCTTACAGGGTCAAGGGGGCAGCCTTCGCTGGTAGGGCCTCTGATATGCGGCACTGAGACTGCCGACAGAGGCGGTATTTCCGTATTTCAAAGCCCCAAGGCCATTCCAGGGGACATATGCCGTCCGGTCAGCCGGGTCTCATATCCGCCAAGGGCCTCAATACGCGCCTGAAACTCCCTGGATTGCACCAGAGCCAACAACGCTTCAATCCGCGGGTCATCCAGAAACTTGCGCGGTATGACCAGATCGTAGCGTTCGCGCGCCAAGGGGACAAAGCTTAAATCCAGAGCATGAGCAGCCGCGAAGATGCCCATGCCGCACTGCGCCGCGCCGGTCAGCACGTTGACCGCCACCGCCATGTGCGTACTTTCTTCCTTGTCGTAACCCGCGACATCGGCAGGCTTCATGCCCGCTTCCTTGAGATGCCAGTCGAGCAAAATGCGCGTGCCCGCGCCGCGCTGGCGATTGATGAAGCGTACGTCCTTTCTGCCGAGATCCTTCACCCCCTGAATGCCCAGAGGATTGCCTTTCTGTACGATAAGTCCCTGGTGCCGTATGGCAAGGTTGACGACCGCCACTTCCATCTCAGGCAGAAATTTAGCCAGATCCGGAAAGTTGAAGTCCCCCGTGTCTGCGTCAAACAAGTGCATACCGCCAAGATGGCAGGAAGAGTTCCTGATGGCCGTAATGCCGCCCATACTGCCCACATGCGTGGACACAAAGCGGAAAGGGGTATCCAGGCCCATCAGCTCATCCGCCAGGAGATCCAACACATTATCGTGGCTGCCCACACAAACCAGGATACTGTCAAGCTCTTCGGGCGCACAAAGCAGCGCGCCTTGAACAGCCGCCCCCTCGGCCACGCCTTCGGATTCCGGGGGGATACGCATCACGGCCTGCGCGCGGGTGAGCGTAGTGATGTTCCCTGCCCCACGGCCCAGAGGTGTTGCCACCAGCTTTTGCCCCACTCGCCCCACGGCAAGGCGCACGAATTCCTCCATCCCCAGACGCGAGGGAACTTTGCGCGTCAGTTCCATAGCCAGCTCGGGCCTGTGAATTTCTTCCCGGCGCGTCAGCCAGCGGATAATCGGTGCCATGACCTCTTCAAAGGCTACCACGGAACTGACCGGATAGCCCGGTGCGCCGAATACGAGGCGTCCACGGCAGATGCCGGCAATGGTCGGCTTGCCGGGCATGGCCGCAATTCCGTGCACAAGAACCTTGCCTTCGCTTTCGATGACGGCACGGGTAAAATCCTTGTCACCAGCGGAGGAACCCGCACAGAAAACAGTAATGTGCATACCTTCGTCAAGACTCTTGTTCAACGCCGCGCGTAAAGCAACGGGATCATCCGGCACGGGCGGCACGCGCGAAACCGCGCAGCCTAGCTGCGAAGCCAGAGCAAAAAGTACCTGGGAGTTGGATTCCACCACCTGTCCCCTTCCGGGATCGGGCTTGGCCGTAAAATCCAGCACCTCATTCCCGGTGGGAATGATGCGCAGGCGCAGACTTTCCCATACAGGCGCCTCCCATATTCCACCGGAGAGCAACGCGCCGATATCGTACGCGCTCAGAACGCGATTACGCGGAAAAAGCAGCTCCGTAGCCACGATATCTTCCCCGATCCGGCGGACGTGCTGCCAGGGAAAAGCCGGGGCTTCAATGCTGATGCGCCCGTCCCCGAGCGTCTGCACATGTTCGATCATCACCACCGCGTCACAGTTTTCGGGCAGGGGATGCCCGGTATTCACGGCGAAACAGCTTGTACCCTCTTCCAGAATAACGGGTTGGCCTTCACGGGCGGCAAAACTATCCGCGGCGCGTAGAGCATAGCCGTCCATGGCGGCGGAATGGGTTGTCGGCGCGGAATACCGGGCATGAACCGGAGCGCAGAGTACCCGGCCCAAAGCCTGGTGGCTGGGAACGGTCTCCCGCTGCACGAGCGTATCGCGATCTAAGGCCTGCCGTACAAGGGCAACAGCAACCGGTATGGCCTGCGTTTGCAGATAGACGTTGCGCTTCATGCTTCCCCCTGTGCGCTGGCTGGTTTTTGCGGCACGGGGGCTCACGCCCCACGCGTACTCGAAGCATACGGTACCTCATGCTCCGAGCGATATGCTTTACTACGCATATACAGTTATAGTGTACAAAGCAAGCTCCCGGGCAAAATCCTGGGAAACCATTCAACATAACATCTTGTAAATACGGAAGGAATCAGAAAGAGAAGAGAAAAATGGACGGCAGAAGACGCGCGACGACTTGACAAGGCTGCCTTTTTTTGAGAATTGTCAGATAATTAAAGCGCTCGTAAGGAGCTTAATAGGGAATCCCGTGAAAAACGGGAGCGGACCCGCCGCCGTATACCAGATAAATCATTCTTTTCCTCGTATGCCACTGAAACTTTTTTGGGAAGGCTGAAAAGAATCTGGAAAGCCGGAAGACCTGCTTTAGTGATTCGTCTTTGAGGACGAGCCGTTGGCAACGGGGCCTTTGCCATATGGTTCTTTGAGGATAAATACGCTTCCTCCGCCCGTTCAGGGCGGAGGTTTTTATTCTCCTTCTGTAACGCCCCCGCAAATAGTACTCCCATTCCAAATCGACCATGCCTTTATGTGTGATTTGGAATGCCTAATCGGCATATGAAAACAGGTTCGCTGCATGTTTGTCTGGTGGCGCTCTTCTGCCTTACGGCATGGGCGCATCACGCATTGGAAGACGTACTCCGGGCGCCGGCGCTTCCTGCCTCTCCTCACCGCATTGTCTCGCTGGCTCCAAGCGTCACAGAAACGCTGTATGCCCTTGGCATGGGTGATGCCATTGTGGGGATTACCCGGTTTTGCACCTATCCGCCGCAAGTGCGCGACAAACCGCAAGTCGCCGGATTCGGTGAAGTAAACTATGAGGCAGTGCTGCGCTTGCGCCCTGATCTGGTCGTCCTGCCGCAAGACATGAAACAGAATAAAAAAGACCTTGAAAACCTGGGACTGCGCGTCCTGCCCCTGGATACAGGTTCCCTGCCGGGGCTCGTGCGCGCCATGGAAGAACTCGGCAACGCAACGGGACATGCCGACGAAGCGCATGCCGCCATCGCCGCAATCAATGACAGCCTGGCGGCGGCACAGATTCGCGCCGGGGAAAGGCCGAAACCCAAGGTGCTTTTTTCCGTCATGCGCTCATATCAGCGGCTTGGATATATTTCGGAAATAAACTCTGTCGGCAAGGACGGCTTTTATAGCGAACTCATTCCGGCAGCAGGCGGCAGCAACGTCTATACGGGCGAATTGCCTTTTCCGCGCCTGTCCCGTGAAGCGATCATCCTGCTCAACCCCGAAATCATCATCGATAGTATTCCAAGCTCTGCAAATCCGGATGCAGTGCGGCGGGACTGGCAAAGCCTTTCCTCAGTTGCCGCAGTAAAAAATAACCGCTTGTATTTCTTCATAGATGAAGTGGACACAGTACCAGGCCCCCGTTGTTATCAAACGCTGACCAAACTTTCCCATGCGTTGTATCCGTAGCCCAGGAATCGATGGAACAGACCATGTTGCATATCCAGCAGTTTTCTTTCGCTCTTGAGGGCAACTCCATACTGGACGGCCTCTCCTTCTCTCTTGCAAAAGGAGAATACCTTTCTGTGATCGGCCCCAATGGCGCGGGAAAATCCACTCTTTTAAAATGCCTGATGCGCGTACACGAACACGGGACTTCGCGAGGGGAAATCCGCCTGAAAGGCCGGTTGCTGTCAGAATATGCTCAACGGACCCTGGCCGCGCTGGTTTCTTATGTTCCCCAGGCAGGAGGATGGGTTCCCCCCTTCACCGTTGAAGAGCTGCTGCGCCTCAGCCGGTATCCCTATCTGGCCGCCGGCGGCGTTCTGGGCAAGACGGACCAGGAAGCCGTGAAGAAGGCTTTATATCTCACCGACATGCACATGCTGGCATCTCGCCGCTTAACAAGCCTTTCCGGAGGAGAGCGTCAAAAGGCGTTTGTAGCGGCGGCGCTGGCCCAGGAAACGGAAATTATCCTGCTGGATGAGCCGGCGTCTTTTCTGGATCCCAAACATACTGCGGAATTGAACCGCCTCATCCGTGTGTTGCATAGAGAACACGGCGTAACCATGCTCACGGTCACGCACGACCTCAACCATCCGTTGTGCATGGAAGGAAAAATCCTGGTGCTGCGCCAAGGGCGGCAACTGTTCTTCGGGCAGACCCAGGAGATGCTGCGGAAGAACATCCTGGAAGATGCCTTCAGCCACCAGTTCATCTGTTTCCCGCATCCGGGAACCGGCAGACCCACGCTATTGGCGAAAGAATAGCGCGTAATAAGAGGGCGCGGCATGAAGCGGACGCATACGTTTTTTTGTTTTGTATTGCTTTGCGGCGTGCTTGCGGCAGCCAGCCCCTTTTGGGGGATGAGCGCCATTTCCCCCTCGTCCATATGGACCGCCGGACACCCTGATGCGGAAATTTTTTGGCGATTGCGCCTTCCGCGCACTCTTGCGGCGTTTCTGGCTGGAGCCGGACTTTCCATAAGCGGCATGGTCTTTCAGGCTTTGCTGCGCAACCCCTTGGCAACCCCGTTTACTCTCGGCGTTTCCAGCGGCGCCGCGTTAGGCGCTTCCGTCTCTTTCCGGCTTGGGACATTTCTGCCTTTTTTCAGCAGCCTGGGAAGTCTGGGCGCGGCTCTTGCCGGCGGGCTGCTGTCCATGCTCCTCGTTTACCTGATCACTCGGGCAAGGGGGGGCTTTTCTACCCTGAGCATGCTGCTTGCCGGGGTTATCATCAATTTCTTTTTTTCCAGCCTGATTATGCTCACGCAATATCTCAGCGATACAAGGGATTCTTTACGCATCATGCATTGGCTTATGGGGTCCTTGGCCGGACTGGAAGTATTCCGCATCGCGGACCTTGCCTTTGTCGTCATCGCTGGCGCGCTCATTATCCGGCATTTTTCCATGGAAATCGATCTCCTGGCCGCTGGTGAGGAGCTTGCTGCCAGCCGTGGCGTGCAAACCGTCAGGGCCAAAATATCCATTTTCGCGGCCGCATCCATCATCGTCGGGACTGTCGTTTCATTAACCGGCCCCATTGGATTTGTCGGCATGATGATTCCTCACATTTGCCGCTTATGGCTCGGCTGGGCGCATCGGACGCTTCTGCCCGCAACATTTTTTCTGGGGGGCTGCTTTCTGGTTGTCTGCGATCTTTTCGCCCGTTCCATCCTGGCCCCGGCGGAAATGCCCATCGGCATCCTTACCGCGCTCATAGGCGGTCCATTTTTCCTGTGGGTACTTTTTAAAAGCTGCAGGCATGGCGAACTATTTTAGGAAAATACGATTTCAACCGTTAACCAGGGAAGAGGAAGTGAAAAGACGTATCGCGACTGTACTTTATGTACTTTGCCTGTTTGGCGCACTTGAGGCGCAAGCGCAGGAAGAATCCCAGACACCGGAAACGCAAAAACAGGAACAGCGCACGCTAACGCTGCCCCCCGTTGTGGTGACGGCCGGACGCGTGGCGGAAAAAATCACTACGGTCACCAAGGCCATGACCGTGATCCCCCGGGAAGAAATCGAAAAACACCAGTACCAGGACATGGGCGACCTGCTGCGAAATTATGGGGTACAGATTGACGCATCCTCCAGCGGCAACGAAATGACTATGGTTCCCGTCATGCGGGGGCAGCGCGCCAATCTTTTCGGCTACGATCTGGTGGGTGGGGTGCTGGTGCTGGTGGACGGCCGCCGCGCGGGCACAAGCAACATCAGCATGATGCCCCTGGTCAACGTGGAGCGCGTCGAAATAGTCCGTGGCCCTGCCTCGGTGCAGTACGGTTCTTCCGCGATCGGCGGGGTGATCAACGTCATTACCAAGCGCGGCGGTGCGACTCCCAAGCTCTCGGCGGAAGGCGGCTACGGCTCCTGGGACACGGTGCGA
>WRKB01000234.1 GCA_009778295.1 Betaproteobacteria bacterium
GCGGAGGGTTTTTCCCTCAAATTCGTGCCCAACCCGGATATTTTGAAAACTCTGGCTGAACAGCGGCGCCGCGATCAGAAAGTAGTGGGCTTCGCGGCGGAGACGGTTGAAGACCTCGGTGCGGCAGTACTCCGCAAACTGCGGGATAAGGGCGCGGACATGATGGTCGGCAACCGCATCGGACAGGAGGGAGCGGGTTTTGGCGCCTCCACAAATGTGGTGCATGTAGCGGATACGGCAGGGCGTCAGGAGCAGTGGAATCTGATGCCAAAGACGGAAATCGCCTGGCGGATATGTTCATGGCTGTTGCAGTTGTGAACAGACTTTGCGCGCCCACAGCTTCGGCCTTGAAACAGGCCGGGCTTGAGTATCTGCTTTTTGACGCAGCGCAGGCGCAAACGATCCGCAGCGGCCTACAGGCGACGGCGCAACAACCAGAATCCGCAGACATGAGGGAACTTGCCGTTCAGCATTCTCCGGCGGCGCGGACGTTGCAGAATGCGGTTCAGGGGGTACGGGAAAAAAACGACTCCCAGGCCTTGCCGCGTAAAGCCCCGCCCCCCCGGGCGGCAGAACCCCCCAACGCGGCATCCAATCCTGCCGCTTGGCCCGCTACTTGGCGGGAGTGCCTCAAAAGAACCCGCAGTGCGCCGGTTATCTGGACCTATTGGGAACTGGGCAGGGACTTGTGCGGCGCGCCGGATCCAAAACGCCGGGATCTGTTGCGGGAACTGTTGCAGGATTTAGCTCATCCGCCCGGCACGCACAGTTTTTGGCCTTTAGCTTTGCCGCGTCAAAAAGGGGGGGGAGAAAGGGAACAGGAACTGGAGGCAAACGCCCCGATCTTCTGGGAGGGGGTAAGGCTGTTGCATGGGCGGGCCGTGATGATCATGGGGGCGCAGGCAATGTTGGGCTCCCTTGCCCTGCCGGACCGCATGCTTGAGATGCATCCTTTTCAGCAGGTTCGCCATCGGGGCAGGTTGCTTATTGTCCTGCCCCCTCCCGACACGTTCATTCAGGAAAACCAGCGCATCCAATCTCTGCGGGAATTTTTACGCCAGACGCTGACTCCTTTCGTATAATGCAAGGCCGGCGCCTTACAGGGAACCCAGCATCGCCATGTCATCGCTGGAAAGCAGCTTGTTCAGATCAAGCAAAATAAGCAGGCTGTTCTCCAGTTTCCCCACCCCGCTGATATATTCCGAATCCATTCCAGCTACTACCGGCGGCGGCGGTTCCACCGTGCTGGCGGGAATGCGCAGCACTTCCGAAACGGCGTCCACCACAAATCCCACAATCACGTCTGTCATCTCAATAACGATGATACGCGTGTTTTTGTCATGCTGTTTGTGCGTGAGGCCGAAGCGGCGACGCAAATCAATAATGGGGATAACCTTGCCGCGCAGGTTGATTACCCCTTCCACAAAATCCGGCGCTCTGGGGACTTTGGAAATTTCCATTGTCCGGATAATTTCCTGCACCTTTAAAATATCAACGCCGAACTCCTCGTCCGAGATGCTGAAGGTTACAAGCTGCAACAGCTCGTCATCATGCCGTTTGAGCGCGGTACTACTCATTTTTGTCCTCCTGCAGAAAAACGGAACGCATAAAAAGAAACATGCGGCGCTTGGCTGCTCCCGTGCGTATGGCTGGCAATCCCGCAATACGTGGAAGATAGAGATAAAAAATAGCCTACCGGTGCGTAATTGGCAAGCTTCCCCGGGCAGCACCTCTTGGTGATTTCAATGGTATCGGCACCTGGTGAAAAAAGAATAGAGGATTGACAAAAAATTTCCCGTACAAATCCCTTGCGAACTTGACGCGAATAGCCGAGCAAGCTACAATTTTTGACGGTTTGCGCAATATCGCGCAAGGCCTATGGCAAGGCGGGCCGGCAGTGCCCTCTTTTGGCGATCTCTGCCATGCCTTCCGAATTTTTATTAACGACGCTTGACCCAATTTTCGCAAGGAGAAAAACATCATGTGGAAAATGTGCATCACGGCCATCGCTGCCTGCCTTTTGATGGCCAATGCGGCCCTGGCTGTTGAACTAAAAGTTGGTATTGTAGATATACGTGAAATTGTCATAAACAGCGAGCCAGGCAAAAAACTCAAAGCAACGATGACCTCGAAATTTGGGGCCGAGCGCGACAGACTGGAAAAACAAGGCAAAGATCTTCAAAAGCAGGCTGAATCCCTGAAAAGCCCCTCCGGCAACCAAACCCGTGAAGCACTTGAACAAAAACGTGCTGAATTTATCAATAAAAAACAGGACCTGGATCAAAAACTCCGTGAATTCGGCGCCAAGACTGAGAAAGAAGAAGCTCAGCTCATGAACGAGCTCCAAGATGTAGTCTTTAAAGCCGCCAAGGATTTTGCCGCAAAAAAAGGTATTACCTATCTGGTGACTGCCGGCTCCGGCATCCTCTATGCGGACCCCTCCATGGACGTGACCAAGGAATTTATGGACGAAGTGAACCGCCTGTGGAAGGAAAATCCGCCTGCTGCCAAGGAAAAATCGCCTTCCTCCGATGGCGGCGGTAAGAAAAAATAGTGCCCCGGCATGCTGTATCCGATGTAGACACGAGCCCCTCAAGCCTGCCACAGGCTGAGGGGCTTTTTGACGCCAACCCCAAAGCCCGGCAACGGGGAAAACCATGAACTCTACGCCGATTACCTTTGACATCCAACAAATCCTGACCCTCCTGCCTCACCGCTATCCCTTGTTGCTGGTGGATCGCGTGGTGGAATGCGTACCCGGTGCATCCATCATCGCTTATAAAAATGTCAGCGTGAACGAACCTTTTTTTCAAGGCCATTTTCCCGGCCTGCCCGTCATGCCGGGGGTGCTGATTCTTGAAGCCCTGGCTCAGGCGGCAGCCCTCGTAGCGGCAACAGCTATGGATAATCCGGCAGACAAAATCTATCTGTTCACAGGGCTGGACAACGTGCGTTTTCGTACGCCCGTTCGTCCCGGCGACAGGCTGGAACTACGCTGCGTCATGTTGCGCCGCAAACTCCAGCTTTGCAAACTGGAAGGGAAAGCTTACGTGGACGGCAAACTGGCAGCGGAAGCGGAACTGACCGCGGCTCTGACAGATCGGGCCAGCTTTCGTGCATAACACTGCGCTTATTTCGCTGCTGTTTTGTTTTTTTCCGGCATGATTTTGGGCGGGCGCCAGTCAGCGTTCAAAGCGCGCGGTTTTGGGGCGTAAAGCCGCAGTACAAGAGAAAAATAGCCCAAGGTAGGCGTGGGCAGCCAGTTGGCCTGATACTTTTTGTCCGGCGCTTTTGGCTGAAAGTACATAACTATCGAACCATCCGGTTCGGATACGAGCTTGCTGCTGCTTGTCAGTGCATAACGCCGCATCTTGTTGTCGTTCAGTTGCTGTTTAGCTGTATAAAGCGTCAGGGACCAGAAACCCTCGACCGGCGGCAATTGTCCCGGTTCAAAGCGCAGCACGTAATTCCGTTCCCCGTCCAAAAACTTGCCCTCAGCGTCAACACGCAACGTAGCTTGCAGCATATCCTGCGAGCGAAGCGCCCCAAAATCCGCGGCCGCCAGCCGGGAACGCATATCGTAGCGTTCGCCGTACGTGCCCACATCCATCACGCTTATGTTCCAACCGTTTATTCCCACATCCATCGGATCATTATATGCACTCATACTATTGAAATATATGCCCATACTTGAAAGCGCCTGGCGGCAGCCCTCCACCGCCGCTCCACGCAACGGTTCCTCCAGAGAAAAAAATGTCTTTTCTCCTTGTGCAACCCCCAAGTGAACCAATTGTCCCACCATGCGCGCATCCCGATCAGGAGCGGGATTGTCGGCCAACAGGGCTGTAAAGCGCGAAAGAAATTCTTCTGCGTCCAACACGGCCAGCTGCTGCACGGGCGCCGCACCGGAATGTATCGCCTGTCCCGCAAGTTTGTCGGGGAAAAGGGGAGTCAGGCGTAAAGCCTGCTGCACCCCGCGAGCGGCGCTTATATCCTCTTGCTCCTTCACCTGAATGCGCGCCAGAAGCATACACAGAGACGTAGGACAAAAAACAGGGGTATATTCGGCTACATAATCAGCAGGAACCTGCTCCCCGCGCAGGAGTAAAATGTATTTGCCGCTTTTTCCCCCAGTGTCTCGGGCAGTGATGGCGGGGAGGTTCCTCGTCCAGGCGTCGAGTATCTGGATCAGGTAATGCCTGCCCGGCATGGCGGGGATTTCCAGCAGATAGGGGCTGTTTTTCAATTCCAGCCACGCCAGGGAATACAGGCTGTCCGCCCTCGGCAGGATACCGGGCGCACGTTTGGCATCCGGAATTTCATCCGAATGGAAAAACTGCCGGGACAAATCCACGCCCCTGGCTTCACGCGCGGCCTGGGTATCGGCCTGGCGCACGGAGTCGGCCAATACGAGAGGATAGGCATACAAGCCGGCCTTGTAGGCAAGCTCCTTTATCTGTTCGGGGGTTGCCGTCACAGGACTTTTTTGCGTCTCCCGCGAGCCTGCGGCGTTCTCGCCTTCGACCATCACCTCCACCTTAGAGGCACTGCCCTCCCGGTTCCCGCGCCCCTGTTCTTTCTTGTGCAGCTTCTCAGCCTCCCGTTTTGCCTGGACGGCTTCCTGCCTGGATGCGGCCGCAGCTTCCTGCTCGGCACGGCGTTCCCGTTCTTTGCGTTCCTGCTCTTCCTTCTGCAGCTTTTCGGCCTCCCGTTTGGCTTGGACGGCCTCCTGCCTGGCTGCGGCCGCGGTTTCCCGCTCGGCACGGCGCTCCCGATCCTTGCGCTCTTGTTCTGCCTTCTGCTGTTTCTCAGCCTCCTGTTTGCTGGTGGACGCGGCGGCCTCCTTCGGCGAATCCTCCTGCCTGCCGGAAAGAGATTGCAACTTTTCGGACTGAGCCGGTCTTTGCAGCCTCTCCGGATCGGCACCGGCTTCGACGCCCGCAGCGGAAACACTGACAAACAAAAATAACAGGGCGATACAAACCGCGTACGCCAGCCATATACGGGATAGAGAAAAAAACATAAGCCACTCCTGGAGGTCCCCCTGTATCAACACACAATCACAGTGCTGGAATACAGGATGATCGGCTGCTGCTGGATCGGTTTTCGGAATCTCCGGCTGAATGCCGGGCATAGTACTCGGAGCATGCGTATTGAATGCGCCGAGTACGCAGCGGACGCGACCCCGAAGCAAAGCAGCATGCGGTGAAGCGAGCCAAAAAACACGTTCTGCATTCAACGATTTTGAAAGGATACCGCAGGATCAAAAAGCGGCTGCGCAGTGTATGTGTCAGCTTGCATTCATGCACTCAAAACATTCTGCAAGCTCCCGAGAACAGCAGCGAAAATTTCCCGGAAAGCGGCAAGGCGCTGCATGCATTCGGCAGCATTTCCGCCGGCAGCGCTATGCTCCAGTTGCGCGGCCACCTCGCGCAAGGCGCCGTGACCAAGCGTACCGGCAAGTCCCTTGATAGTATGGGCATCACGCTGGACTTTTGTCAAATCGTCTTTTTCCAGATCCGCCTGGATAGTATCCGGCAAGTCTTTATACATCGTGGCGAACTTCGTGATAATCGAAAGATACAACTTTTCACTTCCCGCAAGCTGCTGCAGGGCGGTTGCAACGTCAAAACCCTCCGAAACGAGAGAGGCAACTTTACTCATGGTACGCCATCCTTACATAAAGACGTCTAAACGAAATTCTGGCATTTCAAGGCGTTGGTGGAAGTTTTACGCCTTTCTTCTCAGGCGCGGCTTTTGCGGAACTCTCTGTGTCTGTTGGCGGAGCCGCCTGAGGTCCAGCCGTATCCAACTCCACCCGAATCAATTTGGCCAAGTCGTCCGAAAGCCCCGGCTCCGCAAGCGCTGCGCGCAGATGTTGGCTGCCTCGCGCAGGATCCTGCAAGTAATGCATATACAAGACTCCCAAACTATAACGCACGGAGGGTTCATCGCGCAAGTTCACCACCCGTTCCAGACACGCCGCCGCTTCCGCATGCTTGCCCTGATTATGCAAAACCACCCCTAGAAGATACAGGGGCTGTGGATTACCCGGAGCCGCTACCACTGCCTTGCGCAAAAAACTTTCCGCGGCGGCCCAATTTTTGTCCTCCACAAATCGTTCGGCAAGGCTGAGCATCGCCGCCACATCACCTGGGTCTTGCTGGATTCTTTTCATCAATACCCCAAGGTCAGCCATATTGCCTGCTGCAGCTTCCTCCTGCCCGGCGTTCATCGGCGGGCGGGGAGTGGAAGGA
>WRKB01000235.1 GCA_009778295.1 Betaproteobacteria bacterium
TAACAAGAAAAAAGACAAAACCATAACGGCGGGTAGCCCTCGCCAACAGCTTCTTAGAACTGTTGACACTAACTATATATACTGTAGGCTCTCTTCCATATCTGTGCCCACCGCAAGGTAAACATAATTTGCGTCTGAAATGACGCAAGCGCTGCCGTCCGACAACAAAACTGGAGTATGGCGCGAACAGCCCTCGCCATAATGTGGGTGCTTGAAACTGCCCTGTAATATGCAGGTGCCTATGTTGGAATATCTTCGAATACGCGATCTAGCGCTCATTCGGGACATGGAGCTTGAATTCCGCGATGGCATGAATGTGCTGACCGGAGAGACCGGGGCTGGAAAGAGCTTTATCATGAAGGCCTTGGGTTTTCTGATGGGCGAACGACTAGGCCAGGATATGGTGCGCCCTGGTGCCGAACATGCTTTAGCGGAAGCCGTATTCAACATGCATGGCGAAGAGATTATCCTGCGGCGGGAACTTGCCGCCGAAAGCGGTCGTAGCCGCTTTTATATGAATGACAAGCTTTGTTCGCAAGAAACAGCACGTGACCTGCGCGGCAATCTGTTATTACACACTACCCAGCATGGTCAGCAAAAGCTTTTACAGCCCGGCTTTCAAGCCGCCCTTATTGATGCCGCCTTAGACTCTCCAGCATTGTTGCACGAGCGGGATGCGCTCTTGAAAGAATGGCGGGAAAACAATGCGGAAGGCGGACGCTTACGCGAGCAACTCCAGAGTCTTGCAGACCGCCGCGAACTCCTGGAAATGCAACAGCGCGAAATCGACAAAATTTCTCCTCAGCCCGGCGAAGAGGAAGATCTTGAAATTCAGCGCGCAAGAGCAAAAGAGCTGGCGGGACTAGCAGCCGAATATGAAAACGCGAGGAACCTCGTATATGGCGAAGAAGGTTTTACCTCTGTCTTGCACCGCATTGAGCGTGCTTTCGAACGATTGGCTGCAAAGGATGATTTTTTTGCAGGGGCGTTAGACATAATAAAGAACCTGCGTGAACAGCTTCCGGAGATTGAACGACGCTTGCGCCGGGCACCTGCCGCTGCTTCGGTCGAAGAAATGAACGTACTGGAAGCCCGGCTTTACTCCTTGGCTCAGCTTAAGCGCAAGCTGCGCCGCTCTCTTGAAGAAATCCTTTCATTACGGAAAGAAATTGAAGAAAATCTTTCTTTCTTGGACGTCTGTGATCTCGAAATCAAACGCATTGAAACACAAGACAAGATGTTGCGTGAACGTCTAAGCGCGCTGTTGCAAAAACTCGTCCCGGCACGCCGTGCAGCAGCCAGACATTTTGTCCATCGTCTTGAACAGGAACTTATCGGACTTGGCTTTGCCGAAGAACTGCGAGTGGAAGTAAATTTTGATCCGATAGAATTGGCGCCTGGTTGCGTGGACGAACGCGCTCGCCTGCTTTGGTCGCCCAATCCCGGGCAAGCTCCGCAGCCTTTGGGCAGAATAGCTTCCGGCGGCGAACTTTCCCGTTTTTTACTGGCGCTTGTCGGCATACAAGCGGAAGAAGAAGAGGCAACCCTAATCTTTGATGAAGTTGACGCGGGTATTGGCGGGCTCACGCTCACATGCCTTGCAGATCGCCTTGATGCCCTGTCCTCTAAGCGCCAAGTGCTGCTGATCACCCACTGGCCGCAGCTCGCGGTCAGAGCACATCGCCATTTTTATGTCAGCAAGGAAGTCCGGGACAACGAAACTTTTACGTTTTGCACCCAACTCAACCCAGAAGCCATCAGGAAGGAACTGGGGCGGATGGGCGGCGGTGGCGCGCAAGCGGAGAATTTTGCAGACAGCCTTCTGGAGCGGCGAAATCCTTCAAACCCGGCTTAGGGTGAAGACGTTTACTACATTTGCTACCAGGGGGAGACGTACCTTGCAACGTGTATAAAAAAGGGCCATACGGCCCTTTTTTATACACGTTGCAATAGGTTTTGCTTAGACGCTACAACTGGTGGAACCGGCACAACCTCCACATGCGGAAGAGGAGCCGGGACTTTGCAGGGGAATAGTGGGACTGAGCATAAATCCCATGTAGGTCAGGTCTATTTTTACGCCACCAACCCTGGCAAGAAGTTCCTTATTGATACAAAACGAAAATCCCCCTTCATTGAACTGTTCGTCGGCATCGTTTGGCCCGTCCAGGGCCAAGGCAAGACGCGGACCGCTTCAGCCGCCGGGGGCGAGGTAAATACGGAGATCCCCGCGTTCTTTGTCTGCAAAATACGCTTCAAGCTCTTTGCGGGCACTTTCACTAAGCTCAAGCATGAAAAAGCCTCCACTGGTTTAACTGTCGTGCTTTGCTACCACCTAGCTATCTTTAGCAATATGACGTGTTTTAACTTTTGTCAATGAAGGAGCAAAGTATTTGCCACTTCCCTGTTGAAGCAAAAAGGTATAAACTTGCGTTCAGCCATGGAGGTTCTTATGGATTCCACTCTGTTGCTGCGCTCAGGAGACATTGAACGCCTCATTGAGCGCTTGGCCCTTCAAATCATTGAACGCCATGGTGATTGTTTAGCGCTTGTACTTGTAGGCATTCAGCGACGCGGGGTTGATTTGGCCAGACGTTTGACGGCGCAGATCAATGAACGCCTTGAATGCGTGATTCCCTTGGGAACACTCGACATTAACCTTTACCGCGACGACTGGACAAGCTTACTTGGCAAGCCCCAAATAGGACAGTCCAGCATCCCCGTACGCCTTGACGATAAGGTAGTGCTTTTGGTAGACGATGTGCTTTTCACCGGCAGAACCATACGTTCCGCGTTGGAAGCCCTTCTTGATTACGGTCGTCCACAGAAGGTGGAATTGCTCGTGCTTATTGACCGGGGGCACAGGGAACTTCCTATCCATGCGGACTATGTTGGACAAACGCTGGAAACAGCACGTGCGGAACACGTCAACGTGTTGTTGGAAGAGCGTGACGGCGTGGATGAAGTTCGTGTACAGGCGAAATAATCATTAATTACCACACAGGGCACAAGGAGTGTTGTGACGGCGGACGTAAGTCCGCCGCGTTGCGTTGCGCGGCCATACTGCAAAAGATGTGACATTCGGTGCGATCTTTTCTGCATAATACAGGGTTATATCCCGGATGATTGCGCTAACATCCTTTTATTATGAGGTTGATATGACTATTCCCATCTCTGTTGAAGGCTATCGGGGATTGGAAAAAGAGCTTGAACGCCTGAAACAGGAACGCCCGGCCATAATCCAGACCATCAAAGAAGCCCGGGAAGAAGGCGACTTGAGCGAAAATGCCGGCTATGACGCGGCACGCGAACGACAAGGCATGCTTGAAGCGAAGATTGCCCATCTTGAATCACGCATGGCACAATTGCAGATCATAGACATCAATATAATGGATGGTGATAAGGCTATCTTTGGCGCTACTGTGGAGCTTGAAGATCTGCATTCCGGAGAAACGAAGATATATACCCTACTTGGGCCGGATGAAGCAGATTATGCCAAAGGTTCCATTTCCGTTCAATCTCCTGTAGGGAGTGCGTTGCTGGGCAGGGAAGTCGGCGATGAGATCACAGTGGACGCTCCGCGTGGGCGCATCAGTTACGAGTTGATTTCCATACGTTTTTTGGGTTCAAAGGTTGCGGAATAGCCTTGCCGTTCCATCTTGTATATTGGGGTATAATTTTAAAAATGGTTAGCCCTTTCGCAAGGCGTTGCCCGTAAATCTCTGCCGTAAGTTCGGCGCAGTCATGCCCAACTTACCGTTAAACGACAATTTCAAACACAGCCCGATATGAGGATGCTAATGTCCCCAAATTACGAACTTGACATACCTGTAGATGACCCCAGTGAAGACTTTGCTGCCATGTTCGAAACCTACGGCAAGCAGTCCTCGAAAATCCTGACTCCCGGGGATCGGGTACAGGCTGCCATCATTGCCATGTCGGGCGATTCCGTCTTTTTGGATGTGGGTATCAAGCGCGATGGAGTTATGGATAAAAAAGACCTTTTGGATGCCAACGGTCAACCGACAGCTAATATAGGTGACACGGTGGAAGCTTGGGTTATAGCAGTCAACGCACAAGAGATTCGGCTGTCCCGTTCCATGAGTGGTAACGGCGTGGCCGCTCTGGAAGATGCCCGGGACTGCGCCATTCCCGTGGAAGGACGTATCCGCAGTACCTGCAAGGGGGGGTATCTAGTTGAAGTACTCGGTAAATCCGCGTTCTGTCCCGGCAGTCAGATGGATGCTGCAACACTACAGCATGCTGATAATATTACCGATTGTACGCTACAATTTCTCGTTACCCGTGTGGAAAACGGGGGACGCAACATTGTGCTTTCCCGCCGTGCGCTGATAGAACGAGAACATCGCGAATCCCTTGAAACCCTGCTTGCCGGGGTGAAAATCGGCGACATGCTTGACTGCGTAGTGACGCGTCTTGCGCCCTATGGCGCCTTCGCGGAACTAGCCCCCTCAGTTGAAGGCATGATACATATTTCCGAGCTTTCTTGGGCACGCATCGAACATCCCGAAGAGGTAGTCAAGCCCGGCGATCATATCAAGGTCAAACTACTTGCTGTAAATCAGGATGCTAAAGGAAATACGCGTATTTCTCTTTCTCGCAAACAGGCCGAAGGTGACCCCTGGAATGAGGTGGAACAACGCTTGAGTCCAGGCCAAGTGGCACAAGGCAGAGTGGTGCGTCTGACCCCCTTCGGCGCGTTTGTGGAACTGTTCCCCGGTATAGACGGCCTCGTGCATATTTCTGAAATTTCTTTCGATAAGCGCGTCCGTAATGTCAGTGATACCATGAAGATCGGCGAGAATATAACTGTTATGGTGAAAGAAATTTCCCCAAGCAAACGCCGTATTTCACTGAGCCTGCGCGATATGGGTACCGACCCTTGGGCGGATGTCGTGAAACGTTTTCCTGTAGGGACCCCTGTTCAGGGAATTGTAGAAAAACGTGCGCCGTTCGGGTTATTTGTTGAACTCGCGCCAGGGATCATCGGTCTTATGCCCAATGCGGCGGCTGCTTCCTCCAAACAGGCTTCTGCTCTTGCCAAGCTTACTCCTGGTGAAAATGTCAACCTCATTGTTCAGGTACTAGACAAAGAACAACGGCGTATTACCTTAGCTCCTGAAGACAGCGCCGAAATTGAAGACCAAAGCTGGAAACAGCACAGAACAGAGAAGAACAGTACTTCCAGCGAGTTGGGCATTATGGCTTTAGCGCTGCAACATGCCCTGAAGTCACGGAAATAACCAAAAGGAAAAATCCCATGCGTGTAAAACATTCCGTAGCGCTTGCGTGTGCACTGCTTTGCCTGAGTCTCTCCCTCCCGATCCGGGCAGCGAGCCTTCCAGATTTCACCCAACTTGCAAAAAATTGTGGAATTGCCGTGGTCAACATCGGCACGGAACGCACTAGCAAATCCGGGCCTGAAAATTTTTTCGGCGAGATGTTCCGTAACGCTCCTCCAGGTTTTGAGAAATTCTTTGAACAGTTTGACGAGCGTTTTCGCGATGGGCAACAACAACGCCCACAACGTAAACAACGTTCTCTGGGGTCTGGGTTCATCATTTCTGAAGACGGCTACATCGTCACCAACTACCACGTTGTGGCGGATGCTGATGTCATTCGCGTTAATTTTCAGGGCAACAGCCAAAAAAATGAATCTGTCTCTGCTAAATTGATAGGCTCGGACGAAGAAACCGATCTTGCCTTGCTCAAGGTTGACGTCAAGGATAAATTACCTTCTCTGAAGTTTGGCGACTCGGATGCTTTACAGGTCGGAGCCTGGGTACTGGCCATCGGCAATCCCTTCGGGCTTGATCATACAGTCACGGCAGGCATTCTTTCTGCCAAGGGCCGCAACATCCATTCCGGCCCCTTCGATAATTTTCTCCAGACCGATGCCTCCATCAATCCCGGCAACAGCGGTGGACCACTTATTAATATGGAAGGGGAAGTTATCGGTATCAATACAGCTATTATCGCCAGCGGCCAAGGTATCGGCTTTGCTATCCCCAGCAGCATGGCATCCAAAATTGTGGAACAGATCAAGGATGGTAAAAAAATCCGTCGCGGTTGGATAGGTGTGACTATTCAAGATGTTGACAAAAACAGCGCCAAGGCTCTTGGTTTGAACAAAGCGCGCGGCGCGCTGATCGGCTCTGTTATGCCGGGAGAACCCGCCGACAAGGCGGGAGCCAAAGCCGGAGATATTATCCTTTCTGTAGACGGCAAGGACATTGAAGACTCCAATGCCCTACTGCGTACAATTGCCGGTAAGACCCCCGGAGCGGAAATCAAGATTATAGTCTGGCGCGACGGCAAATCACATGAATTAACCCTCA
>WRKB01000236.1 GCA_009778295.1 Betaproteobacteria bacterium
TCAGGATTCAGATGCGCCAGCAAGTCATGCGGGTCTACAAAGCGCCCACCGGCCAACAAATGTTCTTCCATAATCCCCAGACCTTCGCGTACACCGTGTTCTCCTGCCGTGAGCGCGCGCAAATACGGATGGCGCAAATATTCCAGCACGGAACGCCAATAATAACGCCCGTCCTCGCGCCTCCTCTCCTGAACAAGGAAAAGAACTTCCAGAAGACGCCACAAAGGGGAACGAACCAGGGGATACCCCATGGAGATGTTCACATCCTTACGCGGCAGATGATGCAGTACAGGCATGAGCAAAGAAGGGTCCGTCAAAAGCACGGCCGTAGAAGGCGGATGTTCTCCGTCTTCTTTCAATATGCGCCCAAGTTCATATAATTGGGAATGAAGATCGTAACCGGCCAAAAAATGGAGTTCCGCCTTTTTTTCGCCGGGCTGCCCGTGCATTTCGCTCCTGGCATTCCATCGGCGTATCCAATGCATATGCTCTTCGCAAGACCAGTGTGCTTTGTGTCCACCAGCATCTGAAGAACACAGGGCCGGATCGCTGTGCAGGCAAACCCTCGCACCACTATCATACAGATGCCTGAGCAGCAGATCTTCCGTACCTGTCAAAGTTACAAAACCTGCCAAAAAAACCTGGCGATCCGGAAAAAGTGGGGGAAGCAAGCTAAGATTATTGACAACGGTAAAGGCATCCAGCCCCTGACTTGAAACCTGCCGCTCCTGTAATGCGGTCATGAACCGCCCATGGATGGAACCGAGCATGGACAGTAGCGCCGCTGCCACAGGCGAGACTTCAGCCTCGGCATGCATGATGTCCTTTGGCAGCACATTCTGACTCAAACACTCTTCCAGCACCCCGAAGAGGCGGAACCCCCAGGGGAAAAAATCCGCCAAGTCCAATTCCTTCAAACGTGCATGTACGAGACTTTGCGACATCAGTTCCTGCACGCAACGGTACAACAAGGCCACGGCATCCAGTAGTCCCAGCCGGCGTGCGAGGGGCAGCGGCAGACGTGCCCGGCACAGCATGAACAATTCCCGAATAGTCAAAAGGCGCGGCAAAAGCAGCGGACGCGACAGGGTAGCGTCCGTTTTGAACAATTCCACCAGATAACGCTTTGGTCTGTTATGAGGGAAGATCACCACCGCTCGCCCGGAAACTCCCCGGCATTCTTCCAAAATACGCTGTTTAAGCCCCTCCAGAAAAGAGTTCTGCCAAGGAATGACCACAAAAGGCGTCATGTCCATTCCTCCGGCTGCGCAAGCAGGGCTGTCTCTCCGTTGAGCGTGACGTTGCGGCAATGCCGCAAATCGAGATAGATTAGCACCCCTCGCGTCCGTTTGCCACAGGCGCACTCCAACAACGCAAGGTAGCGCCGCAGTTGCGGCACATGCTCCTTCTCCACGTTACCGCTTTTATATTCCAACACCGTGTACCGATCCCCCTCGTCCACCAGCATATCCACACGGTGAATATTATTTTTCTCATCCAACAAGGAATGCTCGGGGCTGCCGCGTTCCAGCCATAAGGCCACCTGAGGCAAAGCGGCATACCAAGCCAGGGAGCTTGTCAACCTATTGTACTGCTCTTGCGAAAAACGTGCCCGCAAAGCTCCTAGCCCAAGAGACACGGCCCGCTCGGCATCTGTCCGCGCCTGTCCTGTGGGAGTCAAAAATTCCAGGCACCGATGTGCCAGAATACCGTACGCTTCAGGACGCAGGTCCAGCATGTCGAAAAAGGCTGCCCGATGAATCCGTAAACGGGGTAGCCAGTGCATGGGCAGCCAGCCTGCTTCATCCCCAGTCGGCAGTATCTCCGGCATATCCGCAAAGATCTCCGTGCAAGCGGGACTGGTAGTGCGCAATGTACCTTTAACATATTCTTTATCAATGCTGATGCCGATTTCGGACAGCAATTCCTCAAGGACCGTACTCATGTTCTTACGCTGCCGGGCGGAAGCGTTTTTAGTAAGAAAGATATGAAGCTCATCCGTCGCACGGGTAAAGGCAACATAGAGCAAGTGCAGCATTTCACGTGCGGTTGCAGCCAAAGCCTGAAAGTGCGCCGCGCCCATCTCTTTGCAAAGCGGCACGAGCAGACGTGTTTCTTCCAATACGCCATCCGCACCAGGCAGGCTCAAGATGACTTCAGTAATCGAGAGCTTATCAAAACGTAAAGTAAAATGCGTTCTCGGAATAATTACCACGGGGAATTCCAGGCCCTTGGCTTTATGGATGGTCATCACCTTTACGGCGTCCATGCCTTCCGGCATGGGCAACTTTTCCTCCATGCCGCCTTGCGTCCATTTATCGAGAAAAGACGCCAGGGAAGCGTATCCCCGCCCTTCCGCCGCATACGCGACTTCCAGCAAACGACGCAGAAATGCCGCCCCCCCGGGAAAACGCTCTATTATTTTGAAACGATTAAAAAACTCCTGAAGCAGATCATAGGGACTCATCAGGCCGCAGAAGAAAAACGGCGCGAAAAATTTTGCCCAAACTTCAGGAAATTCGTCCCGAAAACGAAGGAACAGCGCTCCAGACGGGCGACGGACAACCCAGTCATACAGACGTCCACGGGAAAGCCCACTCAATTCCATGCAGAGCGGTGCAGTGCACAGCTCCCAGAACGCCCTTTCATTCAAAGGATTATGCACAAAATGTAAAAAGGCGATACTTTGTTGGACAAGCGGGTGTGCTTCCAGCAGCAAACTGTTTTCCGTAAGCACTGGAACACCTTTTTCCATCAGCCAGGCGGCCACTGACGCAGCCTGTTCGTTGCTGCGCACCAATATCGCGATTTCCCCCCAAGCGCGACGTGCTGCAATGCCCTCTATGCTCTGTTCAAGCTCTTCGCGCACCGCCTCCTCAAGCTCTGCCGCGTTTTCTCCTTGCAAGGGGCACAGGCGAACAAAACCGCCGCGAGAGCCGGGTCGATCCGGCAAAAGCTGGCCGGCTGCAGTAAAAGTCTGACTCATGTCACCCGCTGCCTCGCCTATGATCTCAGGCGGCATTTCCGGCAACAAACAGTCCAAGGCGCTCAATGCATGCTCCGGCAAAGCAAGTAAAGAAAATAATGTGTTATTGAACTTAACGATTTCTTCCCGGCTTCGCCAGTTAGTTGGCAGGCTATGACAATGCGGTTCCGGCTCAACAGCCAACATGTCGGGATCGCTCAACAGGGCATCAAAAAGAGCGGCATCACCTCCACGCCATCTGTAAATAGCCTGCTTCACATCTCCCACCCAGGTCAGAGAGCCGCCCTGCGAGAGCGCCTCCAACACCAGGGGACGCAGAGCATCCCACTGTGCGCGGCTGGTGTCTTGAAACTCATCGATCAGGATGTGCATGAAACGTGAACTCAAACGACACAACAAGGCTGATATGCCGGACTCTTCCTCCATACTCCGGCGTGCGAGTTGCGGAACGCATATGGCGGGCAGCACGCCCTGGTTGCGTTGACCTTCGATAAAACCGTTCATCAGGCAGGAAGCCAGGGACACGAAGGGCAACTTCTCCAGGGCAAGACGCAGTATCTTGCCCTGCTTTTCCAAGGCGACCGCACTGGCGCAGAGACGAGCATAAGTCTCTTGCGCACGAGGCGATCCCTTGTTTCTGGAGGCACCGGTCAGACATTCTTCGATCCTGCTTTTGTTCAGATAGGCAGAGGGCTTCAACGTATTCAGTTGCGGAGCTTTGGCGAGCAGCGCAGCAAAATTTTTGTGTGCATTCAGCTTTTCCTCTTCCAGAACGCGCGACATGTCGTTCGCGCTCATGACATATTCGCGGGTCAGCGCGGCAATCGCTCCTTCAAGAGTGGTCGACTCGACCTCTCCACGCAGGCCGTGTAGCAGGGCGTAATCAAGCAGTGGAACAAGTTGGGCGGCAATTGCGTCTCCAGCCAGGAAGCCCGTATAATTCGCATGAAAGAGCAGGCTCTGACAGGATTCGCGGATCAACAGACGTAATTGCCCGTCTCCCTGCCAGGCGCACTCCATCAAGGCGTCCAGATACGGAGACATAGCTTCTATGCTGGTGTAGACGGGCGTAAATTCCGGAGGCAACCCGAGTTCCAGGGCAGAGGCGAGCACCATTTGTTGGAGCAGGCTGTCAATGGTGCGGATGTTAAGGTTGCCGTACTGGCGTATAATACGTTGTATCCAAGCTCCCGCCAGCGCAGGCGTCCAAGGCGGAGGCAAAGGATCTTTGTCCAGAGCAGCTTCCTTCAGCCGTCTGACAACGCGCTCCTTCATTTCGGCGGCGGCGCGGTTGGTGAAAGTGACCGCCAATATGTCACCCCAAGCATGCGTCAGGGGTGCAGCTCGCGTGGTCGTTCCGGCGCAGGAAAACGCATGGGGAACCTGGTGCGCATGAACCAACAGTTCAAGAAAGCGTTGCGTCAGTTCGTGGGTTTTGCCGGAACCGGCGGAAGCTTTTAGCTGGCGTAACATATTAAAGCTATTATATATTTTACAAGCCAGTATCCGTGGCGCCTGGGCTATTTTTCCTCTGCCGCGCCGCCCTCTTCCTGTATCATGCCGACCAATCCGCCTTGTCCTGTGGATTCAAGCACAGCACGCCAAAAATCAGAATATATATTCAGCTTGCGGCGCTTGCGGATGATCAGATCCAAGGGCACATGCACATAGCGGTCCATGATTTTTGCCACAACCATGTTCGTTTTTCCGGCCATAGCTGCGTGTACGGCATGCTGCCCCAAAAAGCCGCAATAGACACGGTCATTGGCATTGGCAGGCACGGAACGGATGATATAGCTGGGATCGATAGTTTTCAACGCAATGGAGATGCCCTTTTTCTTGAAATGTCCCTGGATGGCGTCTTTCAAAAGAATCAGCACGTCATTGAGCACCACGTTGCCGGAGGCGTCCGTATTGGCGACCTGCCGCATGAGATGCTGGCCAGCCCCCTCCGCAGCAACGATCACTGCATGCTGACGTGCTAATAAACGTTTCTCCAGGGCAGGCAAAAGTCCGCCTGGACCATCCAGAACAAAAGGCGCCTCAGGAATCAGGACAAAATTGACTTCCTTTAATGACAGCGTCGCCTGGGCCGCAATAAAACCTGATTCCCGACCCATCAGCTTGACTAGGCCGATGCCGTTATGCGCCCCTTCAGCTTCGGTGTGCGCGCATTGGATGGCTTCGGTCGCCTTATCAACAGCGGTTTCGAAGCCGAAAGACTGGGGAACGAAGTTGATATCGTTATCAATGGTCTTCGGAATGCCAATCACGGAGATGCGCAGACCGCGGGAGCGGATTTCCTTGACAATGGCGCTCGCGGCCTTCAATGTTCCATCGCCTCCGATGATGAACAGGCAACTGATGTTCATACGCTCCAAAGAATCCACGATCGCTTCAGCAGATTGCGGCCCACGCGAAGAGCCGAGCATGGTACCGCCATATAAGTGCATGTCGGAGACCATGTCCGGCGTCAATTCCCACACCTTGTGACGATATGTGGGGATAAAACCCTCCAGGCCGTAGCTGATGCCCAATATCGCCGGAACCTTATATTGATGGTGGGCTTCCATGACCAAAGCGCGGATAACATCGTTGATACCTGGACAAAGCCCTCCGCAAGTGACGATGGCGCATTTGGCGCGACTGGGGTCAAAATATAACTTCTTACGTGGCCCGGCAGCCTCGAATTCCACTGAAACAGGAGTAGTGAGTTCCTCGGCGTGTTCTTTGTCCAAAAAGAGCTTGATTCTCCTGTCATCAGCAAAAACATTGAAAGGCAGAAGGGAATCCACCTTGCATGGCCCCAGTTTTTCAATGGTGGTGCCAAGATAAAATTCGCTCTTCGCCTCAGGAGAAAATTTTTTCGTCATGCCGCCTCCCTGTGAATATTGATTTGCATGGTATTCCACACCATAAAGAATGGCAAGCCGATCCGGGCAGACGGGACCAAACCAGTCCCCCATATGTTAACATACATGCGCTTCGCATGAAACGAGTCTAACGCGGGGTATGGCAAGAAGATTATTAATCTGCTCTGTAGGAATATTTTATTGACAGCATGGGGTATATGAAGGACAAGATATATTTGGCGCATATGCTCGGGACAAGCTACATTCCCTGTGACGTAACCTTCCAACCAGCCGCTTCAGCCGTATAGAACATGCCTATAGTAGGAATTCAGCTACGCCACTGCGGTCCGGCGATCTATTGCGATTCCATGCCGCTTTCCCCCATTATCGGCGCGCACCTCATGGTGGAAACGGAAAACGGTCTTCTGCTCGGCAGGGTCATCAGTCTGCACGATTCCCTGCCTGACGGCAGCATCAGTTCCGGAATAGCCGTTTTACGCGCCGCCACGGACGCAGACAGAGCTGCC
>WRKB01000237.1 GCA_009778295.1 Betaproteobacteria bacterium
GCGCCGTTCTAAGGTTACGCGCAAAGTTCCCGATAACGCAAAAGATAGACAGAACACCACGTATCAACGTGGTAATGCTACCAGCTATTAATAGCTATTAAACACCGTTTTTGTCAAGATAGAGAAATCCGAGCTGGAATAATGTATTGAAGCATGTCTTAGTCGTAGTTTTTCTGCCGGCGTGGCACATCTGCGGGTTGCCATATGCCTCGCGAATGCTTGACGATGGGGGTTGTTGCGTCAGGATAATTATAGTATCGGCAATATTTGTGAAATGGCAAACCAGTGCTCTCTAGAAGATCGTCGTTTTGTCGTCTGGAAATAGCGTGTCAACACGCGAAATATGGAGGCCGATAGATGGCATTTGAAATGCAGTGCATCAGAAAAGTGAAGGAGGTGGTGCAGTATGCCCGCCCGTATGTGGGCGAGGAGCGGATACAGGTTGGCTGCCTGGGGTATCAGGATATCATTCTGTCCACGGCCCAGGCACGCGCTTTGCTGGGTGCTGAAGGCTACATGCGTTCGTTGACGCGGTGGGACGTCTACAGTTCGGCTAAACGGAAAAACCGTAAGCTGGCGTTTTTGCCAACGCTGGAGGCGAAAGCTATCTTTGCCGATCCAAAAGCGCGCGAAAAGCTGAAAATCGATAAGCTTCCGTCCCTGCTCCGAGCTTTGCAGCAGGATGTTTTCATCTACGAAACCCAAAACATATTTGCTGGATTCGGCTGTGAATACTCGGCTATTGACGTGATCGCGCACACCGGTACGGAAAAGATTCACGATTTGAATTATCCGATCACCGACAATTTACGCGACGTTTTTGACATTGTGGTTGACGGAGGCACAATGGAACATTGCTTCAATGTGCCTGAAGTCCTGTTCAATATTGTAAAAATGCTCAAACTGAACGGTTTTATATTGCATATCTCCCCCATTACCTATCCGAATCATGGATACTACAATTTTAATCCTGTTCTATTTCATGAATTTTATACACATAACGGATGCAAAACTATCAGCTGTACATGCGCTGTCGTATATTCTGAGGATCAGCCAAAAACCATACCCTTGTCAGATACATTTGAACTTCCGCTGCAGAATACTGTGATGTTTTTTATTGCACAAAAAATAATAGCGACGAATTCGATAGGCTTTCCTTTACAAGGTATATACAGGTAAAAACTAAAAAACAACAAGTAAAACCATTGGAAAAATTGGAAGACTTATGAATGTCTTGCTACTCACCTCCCCTGCTCCGCGAAGCGCCGCTTTCTCCACCTCCGAAAAACGTCCTCCTCTCGGAGTGGGGACGCTCATAGCCGTTCTTGAGCAACGCGGGCATACGGTTTTTTTTGATGATCAGTACCTGAAGCCATGGCCCATATTTGATAACGCCGCATTTGTGCGCAGGCATCGCATCGATTTCGTCGGCATTTACAGCAGTACCATTTGTCTGCAAGGTACGCTGTCTCTGGTGCGCAAGCTGCAATATTTGCGTAAGCAGGGAACCTGGGGAGGGCGCATAGCCGTGGGGGGCCCGCATACTTCTTACGGTGCAGAAAGCTTGCCGGAGTATGTTGATCATATTTGTATCGGTGAAGGTGACATCACGCTGTATGAATTTATCGAAGGCACGGAAAAAGAACGAATTGTCGTGGGTAAAAAGGTTACCGACTTGGATGCCCTGCCCATGCCCGCGTGGCGCCATTTTATTTACCGGGGATACAATTGGACAAGCTCTTGGAATAACGAAACGCCAACGTATACTATGAACACGAGCCGGGGGTGTCCGTTTTCGTGCGCCTTCTGCTCGGTAAAAGGAGTGTGGGGCCGCACATACCGGTATATGAGCGCCGAACGCGTGCTTGAAGATATTGTCTTCATGAGCCGTTATTACGGCATGCGCACGGCCTACTTCCGGGAAGATCATTTCACTCTGAATGTCAAACGGATGGAGGCACTTTGTGAAGGTCTACTGCAGCGAAATGAAAAAGTAAGCTGGATGTGTGAATCCCGCGCCGACAGTGTGGATAGGCCGGGGGTTCTCAAGCTTATGGCCAAGGCCGGATGCCGGGCCATTTATCTTGGCATTGAGAGCGGCAGTCAACGGATGCTGGATCTGCTGAAAAAAAATGAAACTGTTGAGCAGTTTGAATATGTCATTGCCGAGGCTAGGCGAGTAGGCATCCGGACTTATGCCAGCATGATTTATGGCGTGCCAGGCGAGACCTCTGAAGACGTAGCACTCACGGAAGCCTTCCTTGAACGTACCCGTCCAGATCACATCGGGCGCAATGTTTTTGTCGGGTTGCCGGGTTCGGAACTCTACGATGCATTACGTCGCAGCGGCGTATATGACTATGAGGATGAGAACGGGCTGCTCTATCCTACAGGATATGAGTCACGGGCGCGCGTCATGTACGGGAGCGAGTACTTTAATGTGGTTTCAAAGGCATTGGGCACTGCTTCACCTGAATTCCCCGGCCAAATTGTACGTAGTAAAAAGAAACCACTTATCAGCGTGATTATGCCCGCTCGTAATGCTGCAGCATTTGTGGCGGAAGCCGTTGATTCAATACTTGGACAGACTGAGGGCAATTTTGAGTATCTTGTCCTTGACGATGCCTCTGATGACGACACGTATGATGCGCTTTGTTCATTGCGTGATCCGCGTATTTTTCTGCACAGAAATAAAAAACCCCTCGGCATTACCCCTAGCCTGAACAAGCTGCTTGATTTGGCTCAAGGAGATTTTATTGCCCGCATGGATGCTGACGACATCAGCTTGCCGGAGCGTTTTGCCCGCCAAGTTGCTTTTATGCGCAAGCATCCTGATATTTGGGTCTGCGGCGGTCCCCATACTTATTTCGGAGCCGAGGCGGAACGTGTGCGGGAAGTGCCTTTGGAACACGATGAAATCAAATCGGCATTGCTTTTCACCAATCCCTTGGCGCATCCTTTTGTCATGATTCGGGGAGACAGAGTATGTAAGCATGGGATCAGATATGACGAGACAATGACCTGCGCCCAGGATTATGAGCTGTGGATTCGTCTGGCCCTGCGCTACGAAGCGCGGTTCGCCAATATCCCCCAGTTGGTCGGGCGTTATCGTAAGCATGCGGGAGCTACCTCCACTTCACGACACGCAGAGCAATTGGAAATGACCGTCAAGGGGCGCTTGCAAGCTTTTGAGGCTTTGGGTTGCGCAAATTCGGAGAAAGACATGGAAGCGCATAAATACATTTACCAACTCACACCCATAAAAACTAGAGAACAGATGGTGCTTCTTTTCGACTGGGCTATGCAGTTGCGCTCGGCCAAT
The DNA here is from genome assembly GCA_009778295.1 of Betaproteobacteria bacterium. Taxonomy (GTDB): domain Bacteria; phylum Desulfobacterota; class Desulfovibrionia; order Desulfovibrionales; family Desulfovibrionaceae; genus WRKB01. The sequence continues at coordinate 3,323 of WRKB01000237.1, forward strand.
GAAGAGCGGGGCATATTCTGCCGCGAGCCGTTCAATACCAAACTTCTTGAGCGCCTCCTGTCTCTTTCCGAGAGCCATACGCAGTTTGCCGACGTATCCCATAAGCTGCTTGCGGCTTGGCCTCCCACATAATAGGATCGTTCACTTGCGGTCCGTGAGTGGCTATGCGGCACTCATGCGTATACTCTATCCTTGCTGACTACTTCAACATATTTTGCATAATCTCCTCACATAGCCGACCGGTAAAAATATAAATCCTCCATTCCTGGAAGGCTGTGTTGTAGAAAATGATTAATAGTATAAATCCACGTTATTTTCCCCTGGTTAATGGCTTCGACAGCCGCTCAATTTTTCATCCACCTGCCTGGAAGAACTCAAGTGGCGAAACGCCGAGCGCCTCGCAAATTGAATAGACAGCGTTCACCGTTGGCTTCTTCTCACCCATCTCAATCTCCCTCAGATACCGCCTGCGAGTTTTTGGCATAAAGTATGCATTTTAAAATGCGGGGTCATAAAATTGGCGTCATCTTCGCCGTAGCTACGCGAGCAGCTACTCCCTTCCCTGTGATCTGCTTATGACGGCATCAAAGACTCGTGCGCAGTTTTTGCCATCCCGCAGGGTAAAAAATTCTTTTGCCCTGGCTTCATACATTTCCGGGCGCTTGCAGCCTGTTTCCATATTCCGCGCGAGACAATCGACCAGGCCGGCAGAGTCGGCGGTTACCGGACCAAAGCCGTCAGCCTCGTAGTCAAAGTATCCGTTCACATAGGTATGGCTGCTGAAGAAGTCCGGTGTTTCCTTGAACTGATAATATGCCAGCGCAAGCCCGGCGAAGGCCGCCTCCATGCCCAGGGACGAATAGTCCGTGACCAGCATGGCGCTTTTGGCAAGCAAGTCCTGCAGCGAGACAAGCTCCGAGTAACGTATTGCCCGGAAACACGCGCTGTATATAAACAATGAAGAAAACCTCGACGAGTACGGGTGCGGCAGAAAGATGCACTTGTATCCGTGTGTCCGCGCCGCATTTGCCAAGGCTTCGCTTGAAGTCAGCGCATTCCAGTTGCGGTAGTAGTCGCATTGCATAAAGGCGGCCGCCTCGGCGGCATCCGGAGGCTCATGCATATGCTCCTGTATCTGCGGACGGGAAAGGTGATCGCGCCAGGTCGGGCACACGAGGAGTATTTTTTCTTTCCTGGAATGCGTTCTTTTTCTCAACAAGGCATCGTGCCTCGGCAATCCAGTCAGCACGGTTTCGCGCTCTGTGAACTTATAGTTGCCATGCACAAGAGAATCATATTCTCTTTTGCTTGTGGTTATAAACAAGTCCATGCGTTTCGGCAGAAACCATGCCGACATGTCATCCTTAATGATGCCATGTTGCAGGAAGGCGAATTTAAACTTCAGCATGCCAAAAGCATCGCGAATATACAGCGGGTCAAAACAATTGGGATGGTAATGGGAAGATATCACCCATTCCGCATTGAATAAGGCCAGATAGAACTGGCGGCTTTTATGGGGAAGGAGTTTGAAACCTTCTTTGGCAAGGCGATCCCAGTCGGGGGATCTTCTATCCAGGGCATAATAGATTTTCTGTTGCCCGCCGGCGTGATGCATCACCCAGCGGTACAGGTGCTCGGCATTGTCATCGGCCTTGTCCTGGCGATCCATAAACAGCCAGCAGCCGCCGAATGTTCCCACGGCGTCAGGTTCTTCAGCGGCCTTGCGGATAGCCTGGACGCGCTCCGGCAACATGGGTTGAGGATAATAAAAACTCTCCCGCACATCCCGTGCCGTAAGCTCCACAAGCATATTCTTGCCCGCAATAATGCCGACAGGCTGGCCATTGAGATGGAGGGAGCCTGTGTTTTCCTCGCTTATGGGAACCCACAGGTATTGCTCAACACAAAGCGGCACACCATAAAAAGTTCGGCAAACCGTTTTTTCCCACAAGGGCCGTGTTTCTTGTCCCCCTATGTAAACGGAAAGCCGCGCCTCTTCCCTGCCATACCTGATCAGCAGCATGGATTTGGCATCGGGCGCGATTTCATGCACCAGAACAGGAATTTCAGGCAAATCCAAATGCTTGAATGCTCCAAGCATGGTTATTCTTGTGCGCCAGGGCAACATGGGCAGTTTGGAAAATAAGATATGTTTTGCTTCTATGTGTTGATATATGACTGTCAACAAATCGATAAATATGCCCACTTCGTTTTTTGAAAAGCTATAATCAATTTTATTGTCGAGCATTCTGTTTATATATGCTCTTGTATCATAAATAAGTAAGTTTTGTATGAATTCCGGAACAAGTCCCAGTTGCTCCCTGGCATATTTTATCAAGTCCAGATAGCCGAAAAAGAGTTGGTCTTTGTATTTTTTCCAGGTATTCCATCCTGAAGTGAACAAACTGTTCGCAGACTGCCGCCGCCGATAATAATACACGGCATTTTTCAAATAGGCTATCTTGTAATTATGTTGCTGGATAAATAATCTGTTAATAAGATGAGCATCTTCAAAAGTCGGCTGAACTTTGCCGTCAAACAATAAGCCGCTTTGCCGCAAGGCGTCAAAATTCAAAAAACAGGAAGCTGCGGAAAGTTGAACAAGTTCCGGGTCCTTCATAAGATCTGCTATAGCCTCATCCTGTTTGAACTTGAAGTTGAGCGGATGGCTATCGGAGAATTCGCAGGTAGCTTCGTTGTACATGATCAGATTGCAGCCAATGGCTATCCCGTCAAAATTGGACCGTTCGAGAAAGTTCTTGACCGTCGCAAAACAGGCTTCGTGTAAAAAATCATCGGGGTCACAAAAAGCGACCCAGCGGCCTTTGACGAATTGCAGCCCGTAATTGCGCGCGGAAGACAAACCGCCATTTCCCTTGCGCACATACAGGATATTGTCGGGATAGCGCGCGGCCCACTTTTGGGCCAGGGCCGGCGTGCCGTCCGTTGAACCGTCATCGACGATTATCACCTGGACGATATCGCCAAGCCCGCAACTCTGCTTGATCAGGCTCGTAAAAAACGCGTCCAGCCACGGCTGCACATTGTATGTAGGAACGACCACGGAAAATAAAAAATCTTTGCTGTG
>WRKB01000238.1 GCA_009778295.1 Betaproteobacteria bacterium
CCTGCTCCCTACGGCTGCCGTCACTGTACTGGATGTGGAAATTCCCGTTACCCGCATCATGCTGTTTTGCGCATCCGTGCTGCTGATGCTTTTGCTCTACTGGTTTATCCACCGAACCCGTGTCGGCGCGGCCATCAGGGCGGTCGCCATCGACCAGGGCGCGGCGAAGCTGGTGGGTATTGATGTCAATCGCATCATTGCCTTGGTATTTCTCATCGGTCCGGCTCTCGGCGGTTCAGCCGGCGTCATGGTGGGCCTGTACTACGGGCAAATTACCTACGACATGGGGATGTCCTACGGCCTGAAGGCTTTTATTGCTGCCATTCTGGGCGGCATAGGCAATATACCCGGGGCGATGCTGGGGGGCCTGTTGCTGGGGGTTTTTGAGGCCCTCGGCACAGCCTATTTTGCGGTCGGCTGGAAAGACGCCTTTGCGTTTTGTCTGCTTATCCTCATTCTTATTGTCCGTCCCACCGGGATTCTCGGCGAAAGGGTGGCTGACAAGGTATGATGGAACTTACTCAGCAGCGTTATTTTTCCCTTGTTTCTGGAGCGGTTTTTTTTGCGTTTATGGCTGCGTTGCCGCTTATTCTTTCCAATATCGGCCTTGATGGCGACGGCCGTTATCACATAGGCGTACTAAACGATATCGGCCTGTATGCCTTGCTTGGCTTGTCGTTGAACATCATTCTGGGAGATGCGGGCCTTTTCAGCATGGGACACGGCGCGTTCTACGCCATGGGCGCGTACACCACCGCCATGTTGAATACGAAATTCGCCATACCTATTTTGTATACCCTGCCGCTGGCCGGGTGCGTGGCGGCCTTTTTCGCCTTTCTGGTCACTATGCCTATCTTGCGCTTGCGGGGTGATTATCTGCTGGTGGTGACCATAGGCATTGTGGAAATTGTGCGCATCGTGCTGACAAACGATGTAGGCGGCGCCACGGGCGGAGCCAACGGCATCGCGAACATTGCCCGACCGGAAATTTTCGGCTACCGCATTATCACTCCCACCCAATTTTTCTATTTGATTTGGGGATTTGTTGCCGTAACGGTCGTGGTGTTTTATGCCCTGAATCATTCCCGTTTTGGCAGGGCGCTCAACTATGTAAAACAGGATGAACTTGCCGCGGCAGGCAATGGCATTGATACGTACCGCTATAAACTCATGGCCTTTGTCCTGGGAGCCTTTTGGGCGGGGATGGCCGGAACGCTCTATGCCAGCAAAATGAAATTCATTTCTCCGGAGGCTTTCTCTTTTTCGGAATCCGTACTCTTGTTTGCCATTGTCATTCTCGGCGGTGCCGGCAGTATCCCTGGCGTCATCCTTGGCGCGTTCATGCTGATAGGCCTGCCGGAATTATTCCGCGAACTGGCCGATGCCCGGATGATGTTTTTCGGTCTGGCTATGGTGCTGATGATGATTTTCCGTCCACAGGGATTTTTGCCGACGCGTCGCAGGAGGTATCACGCCAAACAGGAAGTAGGCAAATTTTCCTGTGCGGCCGGAAGCCTCTGTCCTCTCGATAATCCGGTATTTACGCTCGACAGCCATGTGCCAGAGCAGGATCTTCCCCTGTTCGACGGCCCCAGGCCATTAAGGGACACGGAACTGGACGAAAAAGCATGAGTACGATCCTCTCGTTGCAAAATCTGATCAAAACATTCGGCGGTCTGATGGCTGTTGCCGGTGTATCATTTGATGTGGAAGATCATTCCATTGTCGGACTCATCGGGCCGAATGGCGCGGGCAAGACCACGGTCTTCAACCTCATTACCGGCAATTACCGTCCTGATTCGGGAACAGTCATTTTTGCGCGGCGCGGCATAACCAATATGCCAACGCACAAAATCGTACAACTTGGCATTGCCAGAACTTTTCAGACAATTCGTCTTTTTCAGGAAATGAGCGTGCTGGAGAACGTGCTTTCCGGCTGCCATTGCCGCATGCGGGCGGGCTTGTTCGCTTCCATGTTCCATACGCCCGGTCAACGCAAGGAAGAACGGCTGGCCGTGCAACGAGCCATGCGAGAATTGGCTTTTGTAGGGCTGGACGAACAATATACCAATCTGGCCAAGAACCTTTCCTACGGAAATCAGCGCCTGCTCGAAATCGCGCGGGCGCTGGCCACGGAACCCAGCTTCCTCATTCTTGACGAGCCTGCCGGGGGGATGAATACCCAGGAAACGCAAGATTTGATGGGCCTTATCCGCGCCATCCGCAGCCGGGGGATCACCGTGCTGCTTATTGAACATGATATGCATTTGGTAATGGAAGTATGCGAAAAACTTGTAGTGCTTGAATATGGAGCGGTCATCGCGGAAGGGGGGCCGGAAGAAATCAAAACAAATCCCCAGGTAATCAAGGCCTATCTGGGCGCGGAAGACGACTGACTTGCAACGGCCTCGCGCGCAAGACGCTTCGGCTTGTGCGCATCTTGGGAAGGAGTACTCATGTCTTTAGCCCTTCAATGTCTACTTTCAAAAAATAACCTGCTCTGAGGAATCACGAGAGATGGCAACAGACAGTTCGGGTTCTTCCTGCCTGGAACTTCGCAAGCTCCGGGTAAAATACGGCAGTGTGGAAGTTCTGCACGGCATCGACATTACGGTGAACAAGGGCGAAATCGTCACCATCCTCGGCGCGAACGGGGCTGGAAAAACCACCATGCTACTGACGATCAGCGGTTTGCTCAGACCCAGCGAGGGAGAAATCTTTTTTGAAGGCAAGGCGTTACATACTCTGCCTTCGCATGCCGTTGTCGCCTGCGGTATTACCCAAGCTCCGGAAGGACGTCGAATTTTCGGCACCATGAGCGTGCTGGAGAACCTGCGCTTGGGCGCCTTTACCAGCCGGGACAAAAAACGTAATAACGATACCTTGGAATGGATTTTCACCCTGTTCCCGCGGCTGCATGAACGGGAGGGACAGCTTGCGGGTACGCTCTCAGGCGGTGAACAGCAGATGCTGGCCATTGGCCGTGCGCTGATGAGCTCACCACGCGTGCTGTTACTGGATGAACCTTCCTTGGGCCTTGCGCCGATGCTGGTGCGTTCTATTTTCGATACTATCAAAACCATCAATCAGACAGGCGTGACGGTGGTTCTTGTCGAACAAAACGCCAAAGCGGCCTTGAAACTGGCCGACAGAGGCTACGTGCTGGAGGTGGGCAACGTAGTGATTGCCGATACTGCGGCGAATCTGCTGGCCAACCCGGAGGTGCAAAGCGCGTATCTGGGCAAGGCCAAAGAGCAGTAACCCACAATAATGACTATACCCAGTCATCATCCTCAGCGATGGGCGTAAAGCCGCGGCGCATGGTATTTTCTGTGACCACACGCGGATCAAGGAACTGCATCAGATAGTCCGGTCCACCGGTTTTGGAGCCTACGCCAGACATCATAAATCCGCCGAAGGGCTGGCGCTCCACCATCGCCCCGGTAGTTCCCCGGTTCAGATACAGGTTGCCCACGCGGAAATTTTTGCGGGCTTTTTCCAGATTGTTGGGGCTCCTTGAGAATACCGCGCCGGTCAGGGCAAAACGGGTGGACATGGCCATATCGAGCGCCTGATCAAAATTTTTGGCGCGCATGACGGCGAGTAGCGGCCCGAATACTTCTTCTTGGGCGATACGATGCTCCGGCGTAATGCCTTCCACAATAAGCAGCGGCACATAGCAGCCCTCGGCAGGCAGGTCGTTCCGCTTCACCAGCACCCTGCCTTCAGATTCGGCAATAGCAATATAATTCAATATATTCCCCTGCAGGGAGGCGTCGGCCACCGGGCCCATGGAGTTTTGCGGGTTCTCCGCCGGGCCGATGTCGATGCTTTTGGCAGCTTCTTTCAGCCTGGCGATGAATTTGTCGTAAATAGCATCCAGAACAATAACGCGTGAACAGGCCGAACATTTCTGCCCCTGGAAGCCGAAGGCCGAATAAACGACTTGAATAATCGCCTCATCAAGATCGGCGTCATCGTCGATGATAATGGCGTTTTTGCCTCCCATTTCCGCGATGACACGCTTGACCTGCTGTTGCCCGTTTTGCACTTTGGCCGCTTTTTCCACGATGCGCAGCCCTACATCCATGGACCCCGTAAAGGCGATCAGACTGATGTCCGGATGTTCGATAAGATAATCTCCCATAACGGAACTTCTACCGGGACAATAATTGAACACGCCCGGGGGCAGTCCGACTTCTTTGAAAATTTCGACAAGGTTATACCCGATGGCCGAAGCGATGGAAGACGGCTTAAAAACAACCGGATTACCGGTAACGATGGCGGCGGACACCATGCCGATGGCAATGGCGAAAGGGAAATTCCAAGGGGAAATGACTGCCGCGATGCCTTTAGGTTGGTAGAACAGGTGGTTCCATTCTCCAGGAGCGCGGCCCATGCGGCGCGGTGGAGCCAGACGCAATATATCCCGCGCGTAGTACTCCAGAAAATCAATGCCTTCTCCAACGTCGTGATAGGCTTGATCCCATTGTTTACCCACTTCCAGCACCTGCATAGCCGCAAGCTCAAATATGCGGCGGCGGGCTACAGCGGCGGCCTTGTGCAGATACAAGGCCCGCTCCTCCGGCGGGGTATCGCGCCACACCTGAAAAACACCCTTCGCAGCAGCGATGGCGGCGTCGATTTCTGCGCAGCTCGCTTGGCAAACATTGGCGATACATTCGGAAGGTTTTGCGGGGTTGGTGGTAGGCAGTGTTTCTGCAGTGGCCACATCCCGACCATTGATAAACAGCGCTAACGTGCGCCCGTTTTTTTCCCGCGCCAGAGCGATCCCGTCCACAAAACCCTGCCGATTGGCGGCTAGGGTTAAGTCGATCATGGGTTCGTTTACAAAAGGCTGGAATATGCCGCCTGTTTCCGGCGCATGTCCCATGGCAGCAAGGCGCTCTGCCTTGGTTTTGGACACGGCCGCTTTATGTTCCAGTTCGCGCTTCAGGGTGATTTCCGGATTCTCCAGCAGACGTTCCAGTTCCGCGCCGTCAGCAAAGCTCTGCCTGAGGAAGGATTCGTTCGCCGTATTCTCCAACAGGCGGCGCACCAGATAGGCCATACCCGGGATAAGGTCGCCGTAGGGACAATACAGGCGTACCCTGCCAGCCACATGTAAAAGGCCTTTACGTACAGGTTCAGCCATGCCGTAGAGTACTTGAAATTCATAGCGGTCTTCGGGAACACCGAGCGACTTGGCCGTTTCCATGACGGCCGAAATGGTGCGTACGTTGTGTGATGCGCAGGCGAAATAGACCCAGGCGCTGTTTTCCAGAATGGTTCTGGCGGCTTTTTCATAAGCGATGTCGGATTCAGGCTTGTGGGTCCACACAGGTATGGGCCAACCGCACTGTTTGGCGATCAGGGTTTCGTAATCCCAGTATGCTCCTTTCACGAGACGAATGGCTATGGGCAACTCTTCGGTCTTGGCCCAGGCAATAAGCTGTTCCACATCCTGTTGTACGCTCGTGAGGTAGGCCTGGAGGACAATGCTCATATGCGGATAATCGCGGAATTCAGGATCGGAGCGCAGGCGTTTGTACAGGGCAATGGTAATATCCCGGAACTTGAGCTGCTCCATATCAATACATAAAAAACCACCCATTGCTTTAATCTTGCGGTATAACGGGGCAATACGATGATAAATGCGTTCAACCGCAGACTCCTGATCTGCTGGTTTCGCCTGGGAATAAAGCGCGGAAGGTTTGATCGAGACATTGACTTTGGGCGTGGTCCCCCAATCACAGTCCCCGTATGGGCCGTTGCCGGGCAGGGTACTCCAGTTTCGGCACTCCCCGGCAATGAAGTCCACCAGCTCATGATATCCTGCGGCATACGCATCACTTTCTTCTTCGCTAACAGCGGCCTCGCCAAGAAGATCAATTGTGAAGGCGAACCCGTCCTTGCGCAGTTTGGCAAAACCTTTCATGGCCTCCTTGACGTTTTCGCCAATAATAAATTGGCGGCCCATGCCTTCAATTTGAGAACGGATGGTAGACCCCATGAGTTTGCCGGCAAGCGTCCCGCCGAATCCGGCAGCGCTTGCGCCGAATTTGAGTACAGCGGGCACCTCCACGCCATCACCGGAGAAGTATTCGCGGATATGCCGCAGTAACGATTCCGGGGTGTTGAGATACGGCATGACATCGACAAAGCGGAACAACTGCACCTTGAAGTCCTCGTTCTTCATGGCCCAGTCCATTACTTTGCCCGTCCACCATCCCTTGTCGAATATAGAGGGGGCCTCACCACTGATGCTGCGAAAGAATTCTTTGCCCTTGGCGATGATTTGTGCTTCAAGCTGCAGATTCATACGAGTTCCTCAGTAAACCATTACGAATTTTCTTGGGAGGATTTCCGCCCTGCCTTCCGGCAGGGCGGATGCCGCAGAAGCGCAGTAACAATTATTTCAGGATAAACTTGCCGCTGCTGTCCA
>WRKB01000239.1 GCA_009778295.1 Betaproteobacteria bacterium
GCTTTTCGCCATGTTCGGCGCGGAGGGAGAACACGTCGATTACGCGGCCCACCTGTTCGGCATGGCGGCCGGTCTGGTCATGAGCTATGCGTATTGCCGCCTGCTGCCGTCTGCCCCCACCCCCGTCCGGATGCGCCTGGCAAGCTCGGCCGCTGTGCCCGTCCTTTTTGCTCTGGCATGGCATCTTGCTTTGAGATAAGATGGGATGTCAGGCTGCAATCAAACGGATTGCAACCTGGCATCGGACTGGCGCCAAAGGCGCTTCCCGCGAAGGCACAGACGGCATTCACCCACTCCGCCGGTACATGCCGAGCGGATGTGACCTTCAGCAGTTGAAGCCACATGGCACAACGACAAGGAGTCTATATATGAAAATGCTTACGCTCGCCCTGTTGTGCGTCCTTGGATGCGCGGCCTGCGCGAAACAGATGACAACGCTTTCGGACGGACAGCCGGGCTATGCCGTATATTGCGATACCTATCGGGAACGGTGCCTTGACGATATCGCGCGTTTGTGCCGGGGGAAAAGCTATATGATCGTTACGGAACGTTCCCGGGAACATATCCCGCCGCTCGGCAAGCCCCCTGACACCGGAGGGGTTTTTCTCACTTTCAACAGCCGGTATTGGATGGAAGTGCGTTGCGACCCGTCATTTTAGAGCTTTTTTGAGTTTGTCGCCCCGGCCCGGCATTACGACGCGTTGAACGCCTTGGCTGTCCTGGCTTTGCCGCTCACCTCGAGCGGGCAAAGCCGGACAAGACAGGTGCGGGTGTCGAAGCGGGCGATATAGGCGTCGATCTCCTCAAGGGGGCGGCCTGTGAGCCGCTGCGCAAAGAGCCTGAGGCCGCGCAGCCGTTCCTGCTCATCCTGAACCGTCTCCGCGCGGGCTGTGACTATCACGCTTGCATACTCCGTGGAGAAGTCTTTCGGCAGCACCTCGGCCTTATGCACCACGCACAGGCAGACACTGGGGTTTTTCCGGATGTACTCAAGCTTTTTGCCTTCCAGGGCGCAATGAAAAAAGATATCGGGCCACTTCGCGCCTTGCGCGTCATCAAGCGCATAGTTGACGGGCACGCCATACGCGCTTTCGCCTGCCATGCTGAGTACGCCCCAGCTGCCCTGCCGCAGCAGATCCAAAGTTGCCGCGTCAGAAAGTTGCCTGTCACTACGACGCATGGGATGCCTTCCTTATCAGAGTATTTTTGCAATATGTGATCTCAAGGTTCAAACGCTCTATATGCCCTGTTCGATCATGGCGTCCGCAACCTTGCGGAAGCCGGCGATATTGGCTCCGAGCACATAATTGCCCGGCTGGCCGAATTCTTTCGCGGTGTCATGCATGGCGGTAAAAATCTGCGTCATGATTTCCTTGATTTTCTTGTCCACCATTTCGAAGCTCCATTGCTGCATACTGGCGTTTTGCGCCATCTCCAGCTGGCTGGTCGCCACGCCGCCGGCATTGGCAGCTTTACCCGGGGCATACGCAATGCCTGCCGAGAGAAAAATATCGACCGCCTTGGCCGTGGAGGGCATGTTGGCGCCTTCGCACACCAGGATACAGCCATTGGCCAGCAGTTGCTTCGCATCTTTCTCGTTCAGTTCGTTCTGGGTAGCGCAGGGAAAAGCCGCTTGGCACGGAACGGACCATACCGCGTTACGGCCTTTGGGATAACTTTTCACCGGGGTGTAGACGGCGTCTTTGCACAGTTCGGCATAGCGGGTCAGACGGGCGCGTTCCACCTCTTTCACCTGTTTGAGCACCTCAAGATTGATGCCGGCAGGATGATGGATCATGCCCTGGGAATCACTGAGCGTAACGGGTTTTGCCCCATACTGGTACAATTTTTCCACAGTGTAGATGGCCACGTTGCCCGAGCCGGAAACCGCGCAGACCATGCCCCCCAATTTTTTCTTGTTGACCTTGAGCATGTTCTCCGCCATGTAGACCGCCCCGTAGCCTGTGGCTTCCGTGCGGGCAAGCGACCCGCCCCATTTGACATTTTTTCCGGTCAGCACGCCTTCAAAGTGGGCGGTAAGACGCTTGTACTGGCCGAACATGTAGCCGATCTCGCGCCCCCCCACGCCTATATCTCCGGCGGGCACATCCGTGGTCGGGCCGAGATGGCGGAACAATTCGGTCATGAAGGACTGGCAGAAACGCATGATTTCGCTCTCTGACTTGCCCTTGGGATCAAAATTGGACCCCCCCTTGGCGCCGCCCAGGGACAGACCGGTCAGAGAATTTTTGAAGGTCTGCTCAAAACCGAGGAATTTGAGCGTTCCCAAGGTCACCGAGGGGTGGAAGCGAAAACCGCCCTTATACGGCCCCAGGGCGGAGTTGAACTGAATGCGGAAGCCCCGGTTGATGCGCATTCCTCCCTTGTCGTCAATCCAGGGCACGGCGAAGATGATCTGGCGTTCCGGCTCAATCACGCGTTCCCCGATGCGATATTTCTGGTACTTGGGTTCGCGCTGGAAGAGAGGGTGCAGAGAAAGCATGACCTCCTCGACCGCCTGGTGAAACTCACCTTCAGCCGGGTTCATCGCAACGGCCCGGTCGATCAGTTCGCGTGCATACGACATGGGAGTGTTCTCCTGATTTTTTAGTGTGTTGATAAACAAAAAACTACGATATGCGCTTTTTTTTGCAAATGTCAATGCCGCGCGCCCCCCTACACCCAGGGGGTGGAGCATCTTATTTTTCAGGAGCCGCAAGCCCCCCAAAGCAGCTTTGGTGTGCCTGTAGGAAAAACAAGATACGCAGCCCTGGGTGTAGGGGCGCAGCGCTTGACAAACAATGCCTCTCCGACTATATATACTTTTTTATCGGGTCGTTAACTCAGTAGGTAGAGTATCTGCCTTTTAAGCAGAGAGTCGCAGGTTCGATCCCCGCACGACCCACCAAGAGAATACAGGCGGTTAGCTTCAAAAGAGCTGGCCGCCTTCTCCGTTTTGGATAAGTTTTGGATAAGAAAGTTGCCCTTGTGAGGGCTAACAGGTACAAGGCGACTATGGCCAATCAGTCGCGTAAATACATCAAAACAAAGTTCGAGGGCGTATTCTATCGCCTTTCCACGCGCAGGGATCCGCGCACAGGCGAGTGTGACCGCGTATACTGCTTCTGGTATGCGGACGCCGAAGGCAAGGGCCACTGGAAAACGGTCGGCAGGCATAGCAAAGGCGAGCGCCCCCAGACCGTGCGGCAGGCCCGGGCCGAATTCCTGGCCGAATTGGCCGGTGGCTCGAATCCAATCCAGCGAGACAAGTACACCGTCGGCGATGCCGTCGACGCCTATGTCGCCTGGGCGCGCGGAGAAGGCAAGCACATCGCGCAGCCCATGCAGCAATACGACAAGCACATGCGGGCCAGACTGCACGCGGTGCCCGTTTCGTCCGTCACGCCGAGCATGCTCTCGCGCATTAAGGCGGAGCTGATGGAAACGCCTGCCACACTCAAAAAGCCCATAACGCCCAAAGAAGGATATACGCCTGCTCCGGCGCGAAAACTCTCCCCCCAGACCGTTGTGCATCAGTTCAGCTTTCTGCGCAGGGCCGTGAACCGTGCTGTGGCCACCGGCGACTGGAGCGGGGTCAATCCCTTTGCCAGCAGGCAGAGCGGCCCTTGGCAGATGCCCAGAGTGGATAACAAGCGCCTGCGTTTTTTTACTCCGGACGAAGCGGCCATGCTCCTGGCCAAGCTGGCCACAAGTAGCAGACAACTCCACGACATGGCCCTGCTCTCGCTCAAAACCGGCATGCGGGCCACGGAAATATTCAAGTTGCGCGCTCAGGACGTGGATGCCCACGCCGGCATCCTGCACGTTACGGCCAAGGGCGGCCGTGTCGAATCGGTACAGGCACCCAAAGACGTGATCACCATGCTGCGCAAATATGGGCGCAGAGGTGGAGAATATATTTTCCAGGAACGCAGTACCGGAGACTCCATCAAGCGCACGTCCGATGCCTTCAACAGGGCTGTCGTGGATCTCGGCCTGGACACCAGTGAGGGAAATTCGCGCTTTGCCGTGACTTTTCACACCTTGCGCCATACCTTTGCCAGTTGGCTTGCCCAGAGCGGCAAGGTGAGCCTGCTGGAACTCAAGGCGCTGATGCGCCACGAAACCCTGGCCATGACGCAACGCTATGCCCACCTTATTCCCGGACAGGAACGCAAGCGCCTGGCGATTATCGACACTATGCTGAATGCGGCGAAAAAACATAGTTAGTCAGCCTCTCCTGTTGTTCTGACCCGCCCGGCCTCGATAAACGCATCCAGAATAACACGCTCGTAATAGACGCGCCGTCCGATGGTGGTGTACTGTGGCCCGATGCTCAAGTGGCGCCAGCGCTCCAGGTTACGTTCGAGAATGCCGTATTCTTCTTCCACCTCTTTGGATGAAAGCAGTTTTCTGCCGGGCTTCATGGTCTGGACAGCCGCCAAGGCGCGTTCTGTCGTTTTGTCGACAATCGCCGCAATCTGTTCCGGGGTCATAAAGGCTACCTGAGTCATATGGCCTCCAAATTTTCCCGCGCGATATCCACGGCAGCGGTGGCGGCTTCCTTGGTTCTCAGCAGTTCATTGATCCCATTGCCCCAGAGACGATGGAGTGTCACCATATCTAACGTAAACGCGAGGCACTCGCGCTCCCATTCAAGCGCCTCGCATAGATCTATGATCAACGGCATGACCGTGCGAGAGGTGACGATAAAAACAGCGTTTTTGACTTGCTGTTTTAAGGAATCGCCCCTGTGGCCAGTCTTTTTGTAGTCAAAATACGCCATGCCGGAATCCCATGGTCCAGGCGAGGCACCCTCACAAATCTGCCTGAGCTTATCAATCGCTTTTATTTCGCTCATGACGGCACCTCCATACGGGTAATCGACCTTGAAAAAGCCAAGTGCCCCCTTATAGGGGAAAACGGCACGCGCCGGGCATGGGTTAGCTCCCAGTTGAAGCAGCAATCGCCAGCCCAGCGGCTAGGGAGGTGGAATTTATGACCGGATGTGATGGTGAGGGCACCGACGATACCGCCTTTTAGGAATCCCTTCTTGAAAACCTCTTGGAGTTCCGGGTGATAATAGATATTGGCTTCCTTATCCACGCGCTTTCCGGCATGGATGAGGATGGTGCGGTTCAGGAACTGCGCCGGACATTTCCAGGTCCGGTTTTCGATATCCTTTCCATGCACGATGATGGCGTCCGCCCAGGGCTGCTGGATGGAAACAGCGTGGAAGATCATGCCGATGCTCCGTCATGATGCAGATATCGACCGATCCGCATGGCTTTTTTATCTGCTGCGCGCTCAATAGCCACAACATGCACGTCATCGTTGTTGCGCATGAGCCGGCGTGGGAATGTGATGCAAGGAAACGTCAGCAGGCAAAGTGAGGCGCGGCATGAACCTGATTACCTCCTGCCACGGCTACTATCCCGAATCAACGCCGGTTCCGTTGCCTGTACATCCCGGCGAAGGTGGAAAAGCGCTTTAGCGGAGCAGCGCTGAATTGCCAAACCACACCCCCGTCTTCTCACCCGGAGGCGGGGGTTTTTACGTCATGCAGGCGTATCGGAAGTGTACCGCTGTACCACCCCTAGGAAAACGGTACAGCGGTACACTTTGCCGAAAACCCGCATGGGAGTAAGCAAAAAGGTGTACCGCTCTGTACCGGGGGCCGGTACACTTTATAAAACATCAATAAAATCAGTAGATAGTCAGAACAAGGGGAACAGCCCCCCTCGCCCACCGCCGAATACTGGAACACCCACTGCCACCAAGAAAAAACCGATACACTCAAAACGCCTGAAAATCCTTACCAGTATTATATATTATGACTTTTGTACTCGAAGAAATACGAGCCTGTGCCCACACTGCGTAGGCTGGCTGTCGGAGATAGTGACGGCGTCTAAGGTGTGCTCATTGACACAGGTAAGCCAATGGGCAATATATGAAGTCATGCAACAAGGCGGTGTCATCATGGATTTTATTCTGGATATTGAGCAAGAGGATGATGGCCGGTGGATTGTCGAGATAGCAGACCTCCCTGGCGTTATGGCTTATGGCGCAACCCCGGCGCAAGCTGCTGCCAGGGCGAAGGCTCTTGCCCTGCGTGTGTTGGCCGAGCGCATGGAGGAAGAAGCGTCACTTCCTGGTATAAACTGCATCGCCTTTACTGAGCGTACCAATGAGCGCTTGGCCGTCCGTTAAAGCGCCCCGTGTGCTGGCCGCACTTCTCCGCATCGGATGGGTTGTCAAGCGTCAGGCCGGTTCACATAAAACGCTTGCCCGTCCAGGCTGGCCGGATATGGTGTTTGCTTTCCACGATAAAGAGGAAATTGGCCCAAGGATGCTTGCTAGGCTTGCCAAACATGGCGGCTTGAAGCCTGAGGATATATAGCATGAGCGGCAGCCGGCATAGAAAAATGTAGTACCCCCGCCTATAGGGCAACG
>WRKB01000240.1 GCA_009778295.1 Betaproteobacteria bacterium
GCACGATTCCCTGCCTGACGGCAGCATCAGTTCCGGAATAGCCGTTTTACGCGCCGCCACGGACGCAGACAGAGCTGCCGCTGAGGCCAACGAGGAACTTGCCAGACGTGCGCGGCGTTTTTGCCAGGAATCCATACGCAACCGCGAACTTGATATGAAACTTGTGGATGTCGAAGTATATTTCGACGCCTCAAAAATAGTTTTTTGCTTCACTGCGCCGGCACGTATCGATTTTCGGGAACTCCTCAAAGATCTGGTTCGTGAATATCGTGCCCGAATTGAATTACGCCAGATAGGCGTCCGCCACGAAACCCAAATCACCGGCGCTGTCGGCAACTGTGGTATGGTCTGCTGTTGCCGCCGTTTTTTACGCAAATTCGCCCCGGTCACCATACGTATGGCCAAAGAGCAAAACCTCTTTCTTAACCCGGCAAAAATCTCGGGAATTTGTGGAAGACTTTTATGCTGCCTGAGTTATGAGCAGGAAAACTATGACGCCTTTCACCGGGAATGTCCAAGGCTTGGTAAAAAATACCAGACCAGTCAAGGCGCTATGAAAGTACTGCGAGCCAATATGTTCCGCAACAGCCTGAGTGTGCTCAACGAAGATAACGAGGAACAGGAAGTTAGCCTGGAGGAATGGCGCGCATTGACGCCACACCGCCCCGGCCAGACACAACAGGCCCGCTCGGAACCTCAGGCTTCCCCCAGGAATGACCCCGGCGGTTTTCTGGTGGTATCTGTAAGCCCTGAATCCCTTAATGATCCAGAACTCTTCAGTGAGCTTCTTGACGATGTCTTTGAAGACAAAACGCCGAGCAATCAACCCGCTACCACTACACACGAAGCCTCTGCAAAAAAATCCAAACGCAAACGCCATCCCCGCCAAAAATGACTGAGAACATACATGGCCTATTATATCACCACTCCCATTTATTATGTGAACGCCAAGCCGCATCTTGGTCATGCTTATACGACCATAGTGGCCGACAGCCTTGTCCGCTTTCACAGGCTGCTCGGTAATGCCACATATTTAGTGACCGGTACGGATGAACACGGCGATAAGATATGCCGGGCCGCTAAAAAGGCCGGACAGTCGCCTCTGGAATTCACCGATTCCATCAGCGCGGAATTTCGCGCGCTCTGGCCCAAACTAAACATTAAATATGATCGTTTTATCCGTACGACCGCGCCCGAGCATATGCGCGTCGTGCAATCCTTTTTGCAGCGCGTGTATGACGCCGGCGATATCTATTTTGGAGAGTTCGGTGGGCATTACTGCTATGGCTGTGAACGCTTCTACACAGAAAAGGAGCTGGAAAACGGCTTGTGCCCACAGCATCTGAACACACCGGAATTCATCAGGGAAAAAAATTATTTTTTCAGAATGTCAAAATATCTCAAATGGTTAAAAGAATATATCCTTGCCCGACCAGATTTCATCAGACCTGAACGCTACCGCAATGAAGTACTTGCGATGCTGGAAAGCGGCGTACTGGAAGACTTATGCATCTCCCGCCCCAAAGCACGCCTCTCTTGGGGGATTGAACTGCCCTTTGACACGAATTTTGTCTGCTATGTATGGTTTGATGCCCTATTTAGTTACCTGAGCGCGCTGGACTGCCCAGACGGCGAAAAATACCGCGAATTCTGGCCAGGCGAGCACCTTGTCGCCAAGGACATCCTCAAACCCCATGCCGTATTCTGGCCTGTTATGCTCAAAGCCGCCGGGCTGCCGATCTATGAACACCTGAACGTCCATGGCTACTGGCTGGCGCGCGATGCCAAGATGTCGAAAAGTCTGGGCAATGTGCTGGATCCGGTACAATTATGTGACCGATACGGGCTGGATCCCGTGCGTTATTTCCTGTTACGGGAAATGCATTTCGGTTCAGATGCAAGCTTTACAGATGAAAATTTCATCACTCGCACAAATGCCGATCTGGCTAATGACCTCGGCAATCTATACAGCCGAGTATTGTCCATGAACGCAAAATATTTCAACTCGCTCTGTCCGGCCCCCGGCCGGGAAGAAGCAGAGGAGCATTCCCTGCGTTCTCTCGTCTCCAATACGTTGCACAACTATATACAACTCTTCCCGAAAATGTATTTTTCCCAAGCGTTGGAATCCCTATGGGAACTGGTACGCGCCCTGAACAAGTATGTGGACAGCCAGGCGCCTTGGCTACTGTATAAAGAAGGCAAAAACGAACGCTTGGGCACAGTGCTCTATACCTTGCTGGAAGCCATGCGCAAAATCGCTCTGTGCCTATGGCCCGTCATGCCCGATTCTGCCGTTGCCATGCTTGAGCAATTGGGACAGAAAATTCCGGCTGGGAGCGGCCCTTTCCCCCGTATACTTGAAGAAGAGGCAGACAGTTGGGGCACGCTTGTTCAGGGCACAAGCTTGGCAAGTGCCTCCAATCTTTTTCCACGCATGGAATGTGAGACCCCGAAAACCGCTGTCAGCGAAAGAATCTCGCAAAAGACGCTTAAAACGGACGTCCAGATATTGAACGAGCCTGTGAATACGGGAAATCTTTCTTTCGAAGATTTCAAACGCGTGGAAATTCGCATCGGTACCGTGGCACTTGCGGAAAAGCACCCCGATGCCGACAAACTTCTGCGTCTGGAGATCGATCTCGGAGAAGAAACGCCCCGGCAGATTATTTCCGGTCTGGCGGAACATTATGCACCGCAAATGCTTCTCGGACGCCAGCTGTGCGTCGTCGCCAACTTGAGTCCACGCAAAATCCGAGGCCTCGTCTCGCACGGCATGGTACTGACCGTACCGTTTGAAAAAGGACTCGCGCTTCTTGGCCCATCGGGCCCTGTTCCCAACGGGAATCTGGTAACATGATTAAAAATGAAAATCTCCGCAATGTCGCTATCATCGCCCATGTTGATCACGGCAAAACCACTCTTGTCGACGCCCTGTTCCGTCAAAGCGGCGTATTCCGTGAGGGCCGGGAAAACGTCGAACGCGTCATGGACTCCATGGAGCTGGAACGAGAACGAGGCATCACTATTGCCGCAAAAAACTGCGCCGTCACTTGGCAAGGAATAAAAATCAACATCATTGACACTCCAGGGCACGCCGATTTCGGCGGCGAAGTCGAACGTGCCCTGTCCATGGCGGACGGTGCCATTCTGCTCGTCGATTCCTCAGAGGGACCTCTTCCGCAGACCCGTTTTGTGTTGCGTAAAGCCTTGGAAGCGAGCCTGCCCATTATTCTGGTCATCAACAAGATAGACCGCAAAGATGCCCGTCCACAGGAAGTACTCGACGAACTTTATGAATTGTTTATTGATCTTGGCGCCTCAGATGCCCAACTCGAATTTCCCGTACTGTATGCCATTGGGCGCCAGGGCCGGGTCATGCAAAGCTTGGGAGCTGACACTCAGGACATGGAGGCACTGTTTTCTGCAATTCTCATGCATATTCCCGCTCCAAGCCACAACCCGGAAGAGCCTTTCCAGATGCTGGTGGCCGATCTGGCCTACTCCGACTATCTGGGGCGTCTGGCTGTCGGACGGGTTGTGCATGGCCGGGCGTATGCCAATGACCGGCTGATTTGTATTGATGAAAAAGGGGAAGACAAGCCGCTACGCGTCACGCGCCTGCAAGTCTATGAAGGTGCGCGCCTTACGGAGGCGGTAGAAGCCGAACCAGGCGATATTGTGGTCATAGCCGGCCTTGAGAATGTGACTATCGGAGACACTATTTGTACCAGGGACAATCCGAGAGTTCTGCCGCGCATCCGGGTGGATGAGCCGACGGTGTCCATGCGCTTTGCCATCAACAGCTCCCCCTTGGCCGGCCGTGAAGGGAAAATTGTTCAGTCGCGCAAAATATACGAGCGTCTGCTGCGGGAATCTCTGAGCAACGTGGCAATTCAGGTGGAAGAAAGTGATGATAAGGATGCCTTTGTTGTAAAAGGGCGCGGCGAATTCCAAATGGCCATTTTGATTGAGACCATGCGACGTGAAGGATTTGAACTTTCCGTGAGCCGCCCGGAAGTCATTATGAAGGAAATTGACGAGCAGCTCATGGAACCTGTGGAAGAGCTCCATGTAGACTGCGACGAGCTTTTCATGGGAGTCGTCACGGAAAAACTGGCGCAGCGCAAAGGGCGCATGACGAACTGCGTCAACAACGGCAGCGGCCGGATTCGTCTGATTTTTTCAGTGCCCTCACGCGGACTTATCGGCTACAGAGATGAATTCCTCACCGACACTAAGGGAACCGGCATCATGAATTCCTCCCTCAGCGGGTACGAACCTTATCGAGGCGAATTTCTCACGCGCTTTACCGGGTCTATCGTTTCTGACCGCGCAGGAACAGGAGTCGCTTATGCTCTGTTCAATCTCGAGCCGCGCGGTCAACTGTTTATTACGCCGGGAGAACCTGTATATGAAGGTATGATCGTAGGCGAACACAACCGCGACAATGACATCGACGTCAATCCCACTAAAGAAAAAAAGCTGACAAACCTGCGCGCCGCAGGCAGGGATGAGAATATCATTCTCACACCAGTACGGCCTATGAGCCTGGAACGTGCGCTCCATTTCGTTCGGGGAGATGAAATAGTTGAAGTAACACCTCTTTCGTTGCGTCTGAGGAAAGCAGAACTCTCCGCGCAAAAACGCTACCAGCTCGCCGCCGTAAAGAAAAAAACACTTGTACACGATTACAGGTAGATCGTCGGTAGGTTATCGATAGATTTGACAAATGCCCCGCACACGGCTATGCTGTTACTATTGGAGCATAGATTATTGAATGCTCCAATCGGCGGGCGTGAGTCCGAAGCAAAGTAGCGGGCGACGGAGCAAGCAGAAAATCGTATTTTGCGTTTAGCGATTCTGAGCGGACAATACGACACATTCTTGCTCCCAGCAAAAAGGATTTGAGATGTATCCGCCCATGCTAAGACAGAAGCGGGAGTATTTCCTGTGAGGCTGCTATGGAATATCTCGTGCTGGGATCGTATTCAACCCAAAAGCGAATACACGTTGGTATGGGGGCGACCAAGCAGGAGCGGCAGCAAACCATCATGTGGCTGGCTGCCCAGCTTCCTACATCAGACATATGCGTCCAGCCCCTTGACCCCGCCAATATCCCTACAGGCATTGTAAGTACCATCGCTAACGCTGTTTTTTTTCAGGCTTATATTCCAGAACCAGACTGTTATGAACAATATATCCGTCCAGGAGTGAAAAAATTATCTGCCTGGATAGGAGAGATAGGGACCCCCATACCCCAGACCCCTCCTGACAAAGAGACCGGGATTTTCTTGCGGAGTTTCCTCTCCATCCTGCACGGAGAAGGCGGCATGGCCATGAAAGAAGGAGACCCCGATAATTTGCGCATGCTTATATCTCAAGCCCTCGTCATGCATTTTTTTGAACATTTTCAAATCGGTATCGCCGCTGCCGCAATACGGCAACGCAAGGAGTGCAACTATCCGCTCGCAATCGATTTTTACTCGCGTGCTCTTGAGGTCAAGGAAGATGCGTATATTCTCTTTAATATTGCGCGTACCTATTATGAGATGAAGAATATAGAAGCTGCAAAGGAATGTTTGACAAGAGCCTTGGTGTTAAGCCCAACGCTTACAGTCGCCCGGCAATTTCTCGATTTTATTGCCAGCCCCTCTGTATCTTGATCAGAAGCAACACCGTGCTAACCAGCATCTCTATCTCTGTTCATATCAGATAGCCACTGTAAAGGAACCGATATGAAGGAAAGGCGAGCCCATCCACGAATTCCTCTGGAGAATATACTCTATATACATATTATCAGTGCTGGCCGGCAACTGTCATCCGTGCTGCTTGACATCAGTGTGTCCGGTGCACGTATTGGATTTCCTCCTAACGAAATCCTGCCGCCCGTCGGCTCAGAAGTGACATTTAAAAATGTTTCCTGCCTTGCGCCACTCCTGGAAAACCGTCAGGCAACCGTCCTGTGGGGAATTGGCGTACAATTCGGCGTATGTTTTACCCAGCAGATTGATGCGCGCATTGAAGACATAGCGGAACTGCTACAGTCAGAAATCTTCTATTGAAAGCGTACTCTGGCTCATGATTCAAGGCTTGTCGGGCACGAAGAGGGCAATGACCGAATACGATGAAAACGCCCCACAGGGGGCGTTTTGAAAAGGCAGACAAGGAAATACAGGGCCGACTCCGACTGTCAAACAGGTTCGTACTACAGCTATTTTTTCTTCTTGCTTCTTTTAGCTTCCTTCGCTTGATTTTCTTCGGCAATTTCCTTTCGTACGGCATCCAGGGAGATCACAATAGGGTCAATCAGGGTGAAGCCGCTGGGATCTTCCCATGCATCCTCGTCAGCATATGCGCCGTCATATAAAATGTCGTTCACTACATCGAAATGTTGCTTACTCAGCACACGATCCCAACGTACAACCTGAAATTGAAATTTTTCAGGCTGAAACTTCTTCACATTATTCCATATCCATTTTGTTGTGCAGGTTTCGCTGTCATA
>WRKB01000241.1 GCA_009778295.1 Betaproteobacteria bacterium
GGTCGCGGCAAGGCCGGAATCGTGAAGCTTGCGGACACGCCGGAACAAGCCGGGGCCCTGGCCAAGGATATCCTGGCCAAGACGGTGAAAGGCCTGCCTGTCAAGCTGGTTCTTGTGGAAGAGAAACTGGACATCAAGAAAGAGTTTTACTGTTCGTTTGTCATTAACAACGCGCGTGACGCCCAGAGTCCCATGATCATGTTCAGTGCCGAAGGCGGCATGGATATCGAGAATGTGGACGAGAGCCTTTTATTCAAGATGAACCTTGACCCGATGTACGGGCTGCAGAGCTACGATGCGGTGGATCTGTGCGCCAGGGCGGGTATCGCGCCCGGAGATCTGTCAAAATTTGCGTCGTTTTTGACCAAACTGTCGTCGGTGTATAAAAAGTACGACTGCCAGACTTTGGAAATCAACCCCTTTGTGATGACCGGCAGCGGCAATCTGTACTGCGCCGACTGCAAGATGGAAATCGACAACAAAGCGGTGTACCGTCATCCTGAGTTTGGGATCAAGATTGCGCTCGACCTTCCTGGAGAACCGACGGAACTGGACGTTATCGGCTGGGGGATAGAAGAAACCGACTCACGCGGCACGGGCTTTCTCATGAACATGGGCTATGACGAAGTGAGCCCGGGGTACGTGGGTTACCATCCCATCGGTGGCGGTTCGGCCATGATGGGTCTTGACGCGTTGAACGCGGTTAATCTGAAGCCGGCGAACTATGCGGACACGAGCGGCAACCCTGTAGCCACGAAGATATACCGTGTTGCCAAGGCGACGTTGCTGCAACCGAACATAGAGGGGTATCTTTTGGGTGGGTTCATGATGGCAAACCAGGAACAGTGGCACCATGCGCATGCACTTGTGAAGGTGTTACGCGAGGTGTTGCCGAAAAAACCCGGTCTTCCCTGCGTGCTGCTTTTGTGCGGCAACCGCGAGGTGGAGTCTTTGGAAATCCTGCGCAAGGGGCTGGCGGATCTGATGAAGCCGGATAGTCCCGGCAAGCGCATAGAGATTTACGGCCGCGAGTATGTGACGGATACCAAGTTCATAGGCGGACGTCTCCTTGCTCTGAGCAAGGAATACAGATCTGAGAAGCTGTCTCAGAAGGCAGGGTAAACTCTTGGAAATTAAAGAAAAGTCTTCAACAGTACACATAGAAGTGGTCAAGTGCCGCACGTGCGAGAGCAAGGCGTGCGTAGAGGCGTGCAAAAAATACGCTCGCGGAATTTTGGAATTGAAGGACGGAGTGCCTTCGGTCGAGCACCTGAGCAAGGACGAGGTGCTTCGTCTGGGCACGGAATGTCTGGCCTGTGAATTCGCCTGTACCTTTCAAGGGAACAAGGCCATAACCATAGATGTGCCCGTAGCCGGGCTACCTGAATATCTGGCCAAGCGCGGGCTGGCCTAACGTCCGGTTCAACCGGCAGGACTCTTTGAGCAAGAGGATTCAAGGTATGGGCATACTTATCAATAAAAATACGAAAGTGGTAGTTCAAGGCATAACGGGCCGCGAAGGCTCCGTGCGTACAAAATATATGAAGAGCTACGGCACAAAAGTCGTAGGAGGCACGAGTCCCGGCAAACAGGGAAGCGACGTACACGGAGTGCCCGTGTACAATACGCTGAAGGAAATCGTCCGTACGCATGGAGCAATCGACTTCAGCGTGGTGTTTGTGCCGGGGAGCGTACTCAAAACAGCGGTGATGGAAGCAGCCGACGCAGGCGTGAAAAACGTGATTCCGTGCGTTGAAGGCACGCCCATCCACGACATCATGGAAATGATAGCCTACTGCAAGCAGAAAGGCACGCGTTTGTTCGGGCCAGGCTCCATCGGCATCATGACGCCAGGCGAAGCCGTAGTGGGTTGGCTTGGGGGGAACCTGGAGTGGGCCAACACCTTTTTCCAGCGCGGATCCATCGGGGTATTTTCGCGAAGCGGCGGTCAATCCGGCACGATACCTTGGGTGTTGCGCGAAGGTGGATTTGGCGTGAGCACTGTAGTGCACACGGGCACAGAGCCTGTGCTGGGCACGTCCATGGCAGATATTCTTCCGCTGTTTGAAGAGGACCCGGAAACGGAAGGAGTTGCCGTGTATGCAGAAATCGGCGGTTCTCAGGAAGAGGAATGCGCCGATGTCATAGCGTCTGGCAAATTCACCAAACCTTTTGTGGTTTACGTGTCCGGCGCCTGGGCACCCGAAGGTCAGCGCTTCTCCCATGCCTCCAATATCGTGGAACGCGGCCGGGGGTCAGCGAAAAGCAAGATGGAAGCTATCAGCAAAGCGGGTGGCTATGTAGCCGCGACGCCCACCGATATACCGGCGATTCTGCGCGAGAAGCTGAAAAAGTAGAAGACATACAGATTTCCGAAGGAACTTCCACTCAACTTTTTTATGTAAGGAGAAAGCACCCATGGCTGTTATGCGCTCTATCATGTATGTTCCCGGTAATAACCCCAAAATGGTCGACAAGGCTCCCAGCATTCCTGCTGACATCATTACCTTGGACCTTGAAGACTCAGTGCCTCCGGCCGAAAAAGAAGTTGCCCGCAAGCTCATCGCGCAGAAGCTCGAATATGCGGCTACGGGCGGGGCTCAGGTTTACGTGCGCCTGAACAACTGGGAAACGGAAATGACCAACGACGACCTCGAAGCAGTAGTACTGCCCGGGCTCGACGGGGTGACCCTGTCCAAAACCGGCTGCGCTGATGACGTGAAACGCCTGGAGTGGAAACTGGAAGAACTGGAACGCCGCCGCGGCATCCCTGTTGGCACGGTGAAAATCTCCATGCTCCTCGAAACGGCCAAGGGCATCATCAACGCGCGCGAGTGCTGCTTTGCCAGCAAACGTAACGTCAACGCCATTTTTGGCGCGGTGGACTACTGCCGGGACATGCGCGTGAAGCTGACGAACGAGGGCGTGGAGCAGACGTGGGGCCGGGCCGTTACGGCCATCGCGTGCCGCGCGGCCGGGATCGTGGCCATTGACGCGCCGTTCGTGGCCTATCAGGATATCCCCGCCTTTGAGAAGAACGTGGCCACCGGCAAGCAGATGGGCTACGAAGGCCGCATGATCATCCACCCGAGCCAGGTCGAGCCCTCCAACCGCCTGTACGCGCCGGAACCCGCGGATGTGGAATGGGCGCACGGCGTTGTGAAGGTCTTTGAAGAAGAAGGACTGGCCAAGGGCAAGGCCGCCGTGTCCTTTAACGGCAAGATGGTGGACACGCCCGTCTATCTGAACGCCAAGGACATTCTGGCCACTCAGGCTGAAATCGCGGCCAAGGACGCCACCAGGAAATAAGCTTAAGGCGCGGGGCATACGCCACAGACGCGTATGCCCCGTGTCGTAAGAAACTTGCGCCTTTTTCGTTTTTGCGAGCCGGGGGTTGTATAGTGTCAACAGGCCCTAGGACAACCCCTTAAGTAAACCGTGAAACTCAGGCTTTTTGGGCCGCCACAAGGGAGTTGTCACATGCCAGAGATAATAGAAGAATCTCTATTGGACCTTTTGAAGACCAAGGCTGCCGCAGTGGGCATGAAGGTGGCGGAAGTAAAAAATCTTGACGAAGCCATTACCTATGCCGTGGACGTCTGCGACAAAAAAGAAATGGCCCAGCGCTATCTTAAAAAGGATGCCGCTGGCAAACTGGTCGGGCTTGACCAGACGGAAGTCATTTACGCCGAGAAAAAAACAATGGCCGTGACAGGGCTCGACGACAAGAGCTTTGCAAGCCTCTCCAAACAGTGCGCGAAAAAAAATATTGTGGTTGGCCGCGACAACCTGCGCGACTGGGAGTGGATGGCCGGCCACGATGTGGGCTTTGCCGTCGCGGACAGGGTCATCGCTGACAACCCCACCCTTGTGATTGCCTGCCTGGGTGAAAATGACCGGCTCGCCCTCTCCGTCGGCGAGGAATACGTCGTTGTGGCGCCCAAATCCAAGGTTGTGAAAACATCCTTTGACATTGAGGATTATCTGAATGACCTCATGTCCGGTCCCATGTATACGGAGTTCCTCTCCTCGTCCAGCCGTACAGCCGACATTGAACGGGTGCTTGCCATCGGCGTTCACGGCTCTCTTGTAATCCACCTCGTTCTTACGGAGGAATAGCTGATGCAACCGCCCAAAAAAATGGCCGAGTATCACGAGGAACTGAAGACTGTCCTTGCGGACGCGCATGTCCGTGATACGCTTGATAAAATCGCCGTAGCCTACCGCACCACCCGCGAAAGAATATTTGCGCCGATCAACGAGAAAGAGGTTGTGGCGGGCAACGCCGCTGCCAAAGACTACTCGATGGATCACTATGACGAACTCTATGAAATGTTCGTCAAAGAAGCCACCAAGCGGGGCGTCATCGTCCACTACGCCTCTACCGGCGCCGAAGCCAACGCGATCATCACCAAGATCGCCAAGGACAACAACGTAAAGCTGGTAACCAAAACCAAGTCGCTTACCTCCAAGGAAATTCTCCTCAATAAGGCCCTGGAAGCCGCTGGCATTGAAGTGGTGGAGGGCGACCTTGGCGAATGGATTCTCCAGCTGCGCGACGAATACCCCGGCCATCTCGTGCTGCCCGCCATGCATTTGTCGCGCCATCAGGTGGCCGACACCTTTTCCGAGGCGACCAATTTCAAGCAAGACCCCGACATCCAGAAACTGGTCATGGTGGCTCGCCGTGAGTTGCGCCAGAAATTCTTCAACGCCGACATGGGCCTTACCAGCGCGAACTTCGTCGTGGCCGAAACCGGCACCGTGGGCGTGTGCACCAACGAAGGCAATGCCCGCCTGGTGACGACGCTCCCGCGCGTGCAGGTATCCCTGGTCGGCCTTGACAAGATAGTGCGCACCACCCGCCAGGCCCTGAACGCCCAGTATGTTCTGGCCCGTAACGGCACCGGCCAGCCCATCACATCGTACGTGACCTGGATGTCCGGCGCCATGGAACAGCTTCAGAACCCGGACAAGAAAAAGATTTACCACATCGTTGTCCTTGATAATGGCCGCAAAGCCCTGGCCAAGGATGATGTTTTGTGCCGCGAAGCCCTGCGTTGCATCCGCTGCGGCGCTTGCGCCAATATCTGCCCGATTTACCGCATGGTCGGCGGGCAAGCCATGGGGCACGTCTATGTGGGCGCCATCGGCCTTATTCTGACGTACTTCTTCCATGGCAAGGATAAAGCCAAAAACATCGTACAGAACTGCATCAACTGCGGCGCCTGTAAAGCCGTGTGCGCCGGCGGCATCAACCTGCCCGCCATCATCGCTGAAATCCGGTCCCGCTTGAATGAAGAAGGCGGCTCGTCCGTTGAATCCTCCATGCTGGCCAAGACGCTCTCCAACAGGAAGCTCTTCCACACCATGCTTCGCGTGGGCAAGTGGGCGCAAAAGCCCATGACCATGGGGTCTCCCTATATCCGCCACCTGCCCGAGGTGTTCATCAAGGGCCAGCAGTTCCGCGCCTTGCCCGCCATTGCGGATACTCCCTTCCGCGATTTGTGGGAAAAGAAGCTGAAAGCCACGACCAATCCGAAGGCCATGATCAAGGTCGGCCTCTTTGCCGGCTGCGCTCAGGACTTCATCTATCCCGAACAGCTTGAGGCCGCGGTCAAGATATTCAATGCGAAGAACTGCGCCGTGGACTTCCCCATGGGCCAGAGCTGCTGCGGCCTGCCCGTGCAGATGATGGGCGAACGCAAGGCCGCTGAAACAGTGGCCAAGAACAACCTCATGGCCTTTGACGCAGCCGCCTACGACTACATTGTCACCCTGTGCGCCTCCTGCGCCTCGCACCTGAAACATGCGTACGCGCGCATACTCAGAAACTATCCCGAACTCTCCGGCAAAGTGGAACAATTCACGCAAAAAGTGATGGATTTCAGCTCATTTGCCCGGAATGTGCTGAGTATTTCCGAAGCCGACCTCAAGAAGTCCGGCGAGGGCGTGTGTTACCATTCGCCCTGCCATCTGTGCCGCGGAATCGGCGTGACCGAAGAGCCCCGCGCTCTGATGAACATGGCCGCCGACTACAGGCGGGCCGAAGAAGAAGACGTCTGTTGCGGCTTTGGCGGCTCCTATTCCCTGAAGTTCCCGGAAATAGCCAGCCAGGTGTTGGAAAAGAAGATGAGCAACCTCGAAGCCACCGGCGCAACCACCCTGGTTACGGACTGCCCCGGCTGCGTTCTTCAACTGCGCGGCGGTCAGGAAAAGCGCGGCAAGGGCGGCAAGCTCAAGGTGGAGCATATGGCCGAACTGATCGCCCGTCAGTTAAAGTGAATGGAGCAGTTTACCCTTAAGACTTTGCATATCCGCAAGATTTGAACCAGCCTTGAACATAGTCCGCAGTGACCATGTTCAAGGCTTTTACAGCTGTAAAAAGCTTCATGTGCCCGGAGTTGTGAACTCCAATTCCATTTCCAAATCAAAATTGCGTCCTGCAATTTTGATTTGGCGGCTGCGGCGAGAACGCGGTCTCGCCTTGCCTCTCGAAATGCTT
>WRKB01000242.1 GCA_009778295.1 Betaproteobacteria bacterium
CATACGAGCTTGTGGAAATGGCGGAGGCCGACCGTTGCTGCGGCTGCGGAGGGAGCTTTACCCTCTCTCATTATGAGCTTTCAAAAGAAATAGGACAGCGCAAGCGTAACAATGTGGTCGACTCCGGCGCCCAGTTCGTTGCCACGGGCTGTCCCGCGTGTATGATGCAGTTGACCGATATGCTTGCACAAAATAAAGATGCCGTCGCAGTAAGGCATCCCGTGGAGCTGTACGCGGAAACATTGCCCTGATGGTCGCAAGGAGAATGCTATGACTGAATCAACACAGCCTCTCGTGGATGCCTTTAAAGAAAAAGCCGCGCTCGTAGCCGCCCAGGTGAGCGAGGCCGCTGATTTGAAAGAGGCCTTGCACCGTGTGGTACAGATTTGCGAAGAAAAAGCTCCCTGTGAACTGCTCGCTCCGGAGCCCGGCACGAAAAGTGGGCCATTGAGCGAAAACAAATTGCCGACCCGGGCGCAGCGCATTATCGCCGCGCCCGGTTTGAGCGCCGAAGATTTCGCCGTACTGGAAAAGGCATGCGAAGCCAAAGGCTTTCTCTGTATCCGCGGAGGACTTCGTAACTATCTGGCCGGCTTTGACGTGGGGCTTGCCTGGGCTGATTTTGCAGTGGCTGCCAGCGGCACCTGCGCTGTTCCCACCACAGATGAAGAGGTGCGCCTGGCAACCATGATCTGCGAAAGCAGCGTATTGTTGTTGCGCAAATCGGCCATCAAGCCGGATCTGGCGAGTATCGCCCAAAGGCTGCGCGAGATGCAGACTACGGATAATCCCGAATACACCACCTTCATCACCGGTCCCAGCCGCACGGCTGATATTGAACGAGTGCTTGCCATCGGTGTGCATGGCCCCCTTGAATTACATGTCATCCTGCTGGAGGGATAGTCATGCACAATGCGCCTAAAAACCTCTCTTCCTACCACAAGGCGTTGCATGAGAGTTTGGAAAACGCCTTTTTGCGCAAGGCTCTGGATAAATTTGCCGTAGATTACCGCGCCAGCCGCGCCAATATTTTCAAGGATGTGCCGGAACGTGAGCTTATCGCCCAAATAGCCGCAGCCAAGGATCGTTCCTGCAAGCGCATGGACGAGCTGTTCCAGCAGTTTAAAAAAGAGGCCGAGAAACGTGGCGCCAAGGTACACTTTGCTCAAACGGCTGCCGAAGCCAACGAGATTATCGCCCGGATCGCACAAGAGAATAAGGTCAAAAAAATTATCAAATCCAAATCAATGACGGCGGAAGAAACACTGCTCAATCACCGTCTGGAGCAGGACGGTCTGGACGTCACGGAAACGGATCTCGGCGAATGGATTATCCAGATCAGGAATGAGCCGCCTTCACACATGGTCATGCCCGCCATCCATTTGTCCCGCGATGAGGTGGCGGAGGATTTTTCCCGGGCCACGAAGGAAAAGCACGGCAATGACATCGGAAAGCTGGTCAAGGTGGCCCGTCGCGAATTGCGCCGCAAGTTCATCGAAGCCGACATGGGCATTTCCGGAGCGAATTTTGCGATT
Source organism: Betaproteobacteria bacterium (assembly GCA_009778295.1). GTDB lineage: Bacteria > Desulfobacterota > Desulfovibrionia > Desulfovibrionales > Desulfovibrionaceae > WRKB01. Next base: position 1,536 of record WRKB01000242.1, read on the forward strand.
GCCGAGACAGGCACCATCGCCATCGTCACCAACGAAGGCAATGGCCGCCTTGTAAGCACTCTCCCCAAGGTGCATGTGGCGCTTATCGGCATCGACAAACTCACCCCAACTCTGGAAGAAGCGCTTACTGCCCTGCTGGTGCTGCCACGCAACGCCACATCGCAGCGCCTGACCTCCTACGTCACCTGGATCGGCGGCGCTACCGCAGTTACCGGCGCCGAGGACGGCAAAAAAGAAGTGCATTTTGTCTTTCTGGACAACGGTCGATCCGGCTTGGCCAAAGATCCGCTTTTTTCCCAGGTTCTTCGGTGTGTGCGCTGCGGAGCCTGTGCAAATGTCTGTCCGGTCTACCGTTTGGTCGGCGGGCATAAAATGGGCTATATCTATATCGGCGCCATCGGCATCATTTTGAGCTATTTCTTCTTTGGACGCGACAAGGCCCGGGTACTCGCCCAGAACTGTGTAGGTTGCGGGGCCTGTTCGGATATCTGCGCAGGTGGTATTGATCTGCCGCGCCTGATCTGTGAAATCCGCGCCCGGCTGAATGACGAGGAGGGCGTATCGACGGAAATCAGTCTGCTTTCCTCGGTGATGAAGAGCCGCACACTTTTCCATACCCTGCTCAAGTTCGCCAAGTTCGCGCAGCGTCCGTTGACGGGCGGCACGCCTTTCATCCGCCATCTTCCGCAAATGTTTTCGGGCGAACACGGCTTCAAGGCGCTGCCGGCCCTTGCCCCCGCTTCCTTCCGCGAAAGGTGGGAAACGATACGTCCCAACGTACCCAACCCGCAACGTCGCGTGGCGCTTTTCGCGGGCTGTGCACAGGATTTTATCTATCCTGAGCAGTTGGTGGCCGCCGTCAGGTTGCTTGCCGCCCACAACGTGGACGTGGATTTTCCCCTGGAGCAAAGCTGTTGCGGTTTGCCGCTGGAAGCTATGGGCCAGCGCGCGGTAGCGGCGGATCTTGCCCGCCAGAATGCAAAGGCGTTTGACAGCGTCCGCTACGATGCGATCCTCACTCTTTGCGCTTCCTGCGCTTCACATATCAGACACGCCTACCCGAGCATTCTGGGCACGGACAGCGACGCTTTCAGAGCGCGTTCTTTTTCCGAAAAGACTACGGACTTCAGTTCCTTCGTGCATGATGTGCTCGGGCTTGACGCCGGACATTTTGTCAACAAGGGGCAGAAGGTCTGCTACCACGCATCCTGCCATCTGTGCCGCGGACTTGGCGTCAGGGATGCGCCGCGCGCGCTCATTCGGGCCAGCGCGGAATATGTTCCGGCAGCGGAAGAAGAACTGTGCTGCGGTTTTGGCGGCAGCTATTCCGTAAAGTTTCCGGAAATCTCCGCCCAACTGCTTGACAAAAAACTGGAACACTATGCCGCCGCCGGAGCTTCCCGCCTGGTGGTGGACTGCCCGGGTTGCGTTATGCAGCTACGCGGCGGCGCAACAAAGAAAGGCATGACCCTGACGGTTACCCACCTTGCGGAACTACTTGCGGAAAATATCAAATAGTGAAAAAACCTGCGAAGTCAGACTGCGGCATTCACCCAAAACTCAACATCTCAAGGAGCGCATCATGGAGAAATGGACACAAGTCTACGACCCGCTGAGAACCCTGGCATCGGGTATGCCGGAGTATCTTCTTTCCGCGCTGGTTGCCGGTATCCCCTTGTATCTTCTGTTCTACATGCTGGCATTCAAACGTACTGCAGGACACAAGGCCGCGCTGGTGGGCACCGCGTCAGCCGTGCTGCTGTCCATCGCCGTCTGGCGCATGCCGGCGTCCCTGGCAATCAGCGCCACGGCAAACGGCATTCTCTTCGGCCTTTTTCCCATCGTCTGGATAGTCGTCACTGCGGTATGGCTGTACAACATGACGGTGGAGTCCGGAGAATTCGAGATCATCAAGGAATCCCTGGCCGCCTTGACCGACGATCGCCGTTTGCAGGCTATTTTTATAGCCTTCGCCTTCGGCGCGTTCATTGAAGGCACGGCCGGCTTCGGAACGCCCGTGGCCATCACCGCCGCCATGCTGGCAGGTCTCGGTTTTAATCCCCTCTATGCGGCGGGCATATGCCTTATCGCCAACACCGCGCCCGTGGCTTTTGGCGCCATAGGCGTACCCATTATCGTCGCGGCGAGCACCTCCGGCCTGGATGTGAACCATATCAGCGCCATCACGGGACGTCAGCTGCCCCTCCTTTCCGTCATCGTGCCTTTCTGGGTGTGCGTGACCATGTGCGGATTCAAGCACACGATGGAAGTTATACCCGCCCTGCTGACCGCAGGCCTTTGTTTTGCCGTCTCGCAGTTTGCCTTCTCCAACTTCCATGGTCCCTATCTGCCGGATATCATGGCCGCCATTATCACCATTGCCGGCATGGTGGTGCTGCTGCGCTTCTGGAAGCCCAAAAACAGCTGGCGTTTTCCGGACGAACCGCCCAGCAAGCAGAATATCGCCTTCACCCACAGCGCGGGGGAAGTGCTGCGCTCCTGGTGTCCTTACATCATTCTGGCCATAATGGTCTTCGTCTGGGGATTGGCAAGTTTCAAAAACTTTATAAAACCCTTTGATGGCTTCGCGTTTCACTGGCCGATCCTGAACGGTCTTGTGGCAAAGACCGCTCCCATAGTGAAGGCTGATGTTGTCGGCACCGACAAGGCCATTTACGGCGCCATGTTCAGCTTCAACTTCATATCCGCCGGCGGCAGCGCCATTCTCGTTTCCGGCCTCCTTGCCTCCTTTGTCATGCCCAACTACGGTCTTGGCAAGGCGCTCGCCTGCTTCTTCCGTACCTGTCACCAGTTGCGCTTCCCTGTTTTGACCATCGCCACTATTCTTGGCCTGGCCTATATCATGAACTACTCGGGCATGAGCGCCACGCTCGGCCTGGCATTTACCAAGACGGGCGCGCTCTTCCCCTTCTTTGCGCCCATCCTCGGCTGGCTCGGCGTGTTCCTGACCGGTTCCGACACCTCTTCCAACGCCCTGTTCAGCGGCTTGCAACGCACAACGGCTGAAGCTGTGGGAGTGGACCCGCACCTGACCGTAGCCGCCAACTCCTCAGGCGGCGTGACCGGCAAGATGATTTCGCCGCAGTCCATCTCAGTGGCAACTGCCGCAACCGGCCTGGTCGGGAAGGAAGGCAACCTGTTCCGCTTCACCCTGTGGCACTCAGTAGCCATGCTGTTCGTCCTTTGCGTATTGACCTACCTGCAGGCCTATGTGCTGAAGTGGATGCTGCCCTAGGGCCGCCCCTTCTGAAAAGGCGCTGTTGACAGACAGCGTGATAACGTGTGAAGCTCGTAGCGGAAAACGCTTCGGGCTTCACACGTTTTCGGATTTATGTGAATTTTTCATGCCTGCCGAACACGATGAAACAACGCGTATTGCTTTTCATCCTTTGTCTGCTCGCCTGTATCGCCCTGCTTGATGCGTGCGTCACTAACCAGGCGCCCTGGCAGATGCTTCAAGGGACGCCGACGCATGGATTGCCCACATATGCCGCGCAGCTGCGGACAAGCGATATTCATAATGGTACGGAGCTGGGCACAGGCGTCCTTTTTGTTTCACACGGGAAATTACGCTACGAAATGCAGGGGGCCGGACCGCTCGAACAAATGGTTCTCCTTGCCCGGCTGGATGCCGGGCAGGCCTGGCTCGTTAATCCGGCTAACAACAGCTGCATTGAAGGCAGCTTTACGCCGCAGCGCTGGATGGATATCGGGTATCTGCTGGGGGCTTTTCCCAAGGTCGCGCATCCCCGGGTCATCAATGACAAGGAAGAACTGCTGGGCAGGGAGACGCTTTCCGGGTACACGGTCAAGAAGCTCCGCCGGACAGGCAGAAAAATTCTGTTTGGCGAAGAAAAGGACTTCACCGAGTTTTTCTGGCTGGCTGAAGAGTCATGCATTCCCTTGCGTCATGAAGACGACATGATCAGATCCGAGTTGACGGATATCCACAAGAAAGCAATCGCCGACTCCCTCTTCACGCTTCCTGCTGAATGCCGTAAGGTCTCTTCTTTTGCCGAGTTGTTGCAATAACCCGCTTCAAGCATATTCTCCGAGGTCGCCATGCCTTTGATCCGTGCAAGTTTCGTGTGTCTGCTGCTTGTGAGTTGCCTATACGCCCCTTTGAACGCATACGCCGCCGCCCCCCCCCAGAAAACCGCCCCTGCGGCAATTGAAACAGGTCAAAAAAATGTTTCGGAGAGCATCCCCCCGAAAGCGGAAGCGAAAAGTACCCCCTCCTCGCAAAATGCCTCAGAAGCTACAACTCCTCCCACTGCCGAGGAAACAGCCGGCACGGCCGCCGACAGTTGGGCTCTGGCCTGGGAAAACCAATCTTTTTACGTGCAGGGAATAGAAAGCGTCCTGAACAAGCTGCGCGATTCATTGCCTGACATGGCCAAAAATACTTCCCTGAAGCTCCCCGGAGTTGAGACCAATGTGCGCGGGCTGGATCTGCTCGCCGAACAATATGCCGACAATCCCATAGTTCTTGGTGCTGTTCACAGGCGCTATTTTCTCCTGCGCAACGATTTGCACCGGATGCTTGAGGATGCCCAACAGGCGCGGACGCAATTGGAGGAATTGCTGCCCAAACTCAATAAATTCGAAGAGACCTTAAACGGTGCCCAGGCGAGCCAGGACAAGACGCACAGCCAGGAACTCGCCACGCTGCTCAAACAGGTGAATCAACTCAAAAGAAGATTGCTGGAAACGCAGACCCGTCTCGCCGGCATGCTGACCCCCGGCGATTTCCTGGAGCAACGTCTGACCCAGTCCATCAATTCCATACACCAGGCTATGCCGGAACGCTGGCTCGAGTACTACACCACGCAAGGCCGCTTTTTTATGCCCGCAGCCTGGGAGGACATGGGGGACACCCTAGCTCGACAGCTGGATTCCCTGCAATTACGCCTGCCTATTGAGCTGCCGCAGAACAAAAAAGTTTGGCTGACTGTCGGCCCCCGTTTTT
>WRKB01000243.1 GCA_009778295.1 Betaproteobacteria bacterium
GAGCGGGAAATTTGGGGTGCATCCGCCGCTATGGGATTTGCCGACAAATGCGCGTAGCGGCTCGTGGTAGCGGCTTGTGCATGCCCAAAAATTTTGCAATCGGAAGCGATTTGCCGGAAGACGCGGCGGCACGCCCTTTTCCCGCACGGTACACATAATAGAAAGCTTTTTTGCCCGTCTCCCCGACGTGCGCGAGAAAGCCCGGAAGGCTATCATCTCGAACCTCATACCGCTTGTCAGTCGTAGGTAATCCCTCTATAGTCCGTTTCGTCAGTTTCACGGCTTTTTTCTCCACAGAATTTTTTTGGCATTTTTTGGCAGGTCAAAGCACTAATGATGAATTTTTTCACAACATACAGGCAAATTTCGGGGTTTCACCGCAGGTAACATTATTGAGTTTTTGTAAAATGCATTAAAATATAAATCCAAAAAAATGTAAGAGATAGCATCAGTGAGTGCCCTTAAAAACAGTAAAATTTTGAAAAATATTCTCCATTTTTGAGGCGGTATGCGTATCGTCATTCTTGACGGGTACACGTTGAATCCCGGTGATCTTTCCTGGGACGAATTGAAGCTCTGCGGTGATCTGAGCGTGTATGACAGCACGCCGCGCGACAAGATTTTGGAACGCGCGCACGGGGCGCAGGCGTTGATCACCAACAAGACCCCTCTACGTGCGGATACCTTGGCCGCGTTGCCGGATATGCGCTGTATCTGCGTGCTGGCGACCGGCTATGACGTGGTTGACGTTGCGGCAGCCAGAGCCAGGAATATCCCGGTCTGCAACACGCCTGCCTATGGCGTGGATTCCGTGGCGCAACACGTATTTGCCCTACTGCTGGAATTGTGCAGGGGCGTGGGTAGACATGATGCCAGCGTACGCGACGGCGACTGGGAACGCCGCGAGGGATTCTGTTACTGGCTGGCGCCCCAGGTGGAACTGACAGGCAAGATCATGGGCATAGTGGGCTTCGGCAATAATGGCCGCCGCGTGGGGGAACTGGCGCACGCCTTCGGCATGGAGGTGCTGGCGTATGTCCCCAGAACCGGTGCCGTTGCACCGGGCTATGCGCCCTTCGCCTTTGTGGAACTGGATGAACTCTTCGCCAAGGCACACGTCATATCGCTGCATTGTCCGTTGAACGACGCGACGCGAACCATGGTCGACGAGCGGCGTCTGGCCTCCATGCAAAAGGGCGCGCTGCTCATTAACACCGGACGAGGCCCGTTGCTGGACGAGACGGCTGTAGCGCAGGCCCTGCACAGCGGCCAGCTTGGCGGACTTGGCACGGACGTGCTTTCCGTGGAGCCGCCCCGTATGGATAATCCCCTGCTGAAGAGTCCCAATACCTATATCACGCCGCACATCGCCTGGGCCAGCGTACAGGCGCGGCGCAACATCATCAGCATCACCGCAGCCAATCTGCGGGCCTTTGTGGCGGGCAGGCCGCAGAACGTGGTGAACCCATAGGAAGATCTCAGATGGGCTTTGTCCACGGTTGCGCCAATCCGGGGATACCCTGCTCTCCGGCAGCGTACCTTTGAGATTGCACATTTCTTGAGTGCCATTTTCGGAAAAATTCATCTCAATAATTTCTTAACATTTTTTACGTACACCGCAAGGCATGCCAGCCTGCTTTCTTTTGGTTAAAGGCAGGCATATGGCGCCATCATCATATTTTCCAGTATCGCGGAGGTTTTCATGAAAAAGGTGTTTTCCCTTCTGGCTATGATTGCCCTTGTTGGCTCACTCGCGCTCGTCTCGGCTTTTGCCATGGATACCGACAAGAGCGGGGACATGCAGAAAAATGGCGGGATGCAGTCCATCGGCATGAACAAGGATGACATGAAGGCTGGTGGAACGAACAAAGGAGCTATGAAGCCGGATGACGGCATGAAGTCCGGCGACGGCATGGGGAAAGATGACATGAAAAAAGATGACATGAAAAAAGACAGTGGCATGGGCAAAATGTAAGCGCGGGATGTCAGAAGACAAGCGGTGTCCCTTTGCCGTCTGAGCCACGATGGCGGAAGGCGGCCTTCCTCTGCCGGTCTGGGGCATAATCTTCAGCATTGTGCCCCAGACATCAAGCGCCTATGATGTATCAAGTTTCACAAGCCAATGTCGGATAGTTGCATGTACCAGATTCTTATTGTTGAAGACGAAGTGAAGATAGCGGCGACCGTCAAGGAATACCTTGAACGTGACGGCCACTATGTCCGGCACGTCACGACTGTTGCCGCCGCGCTCAGTTGCGTCACTGCTGAAACTGATTTGATTATTCTGGACCTCATGCTGCCTGACGGACAAGGGGAAGACGTCTGCGAGCGGGTTGTCAGGCTGTACAATACCCCTGTGATCATACTGACTTCGAAGCGTAGCGAACAGTCAAGAATAAATGGTTTCGCCCGCGGGGCCGACGATTACCTGACCAAGCCTTTCAGCCCCAGAGAGCTGGCGATGCGTGTCAAATCCGTCCTGAAACGTGCCCGTCCCAAGGATAACGTCATCCGCCTGGAAGACGACGTAGTTTTGTTCCTTGACCGCCGGGCCGTCACCAAGAAAGGGCTGGAGGTCAAGCTGACGCCAAACGAATATGCCATACTGCTGTGCCTTGCGAGTAACTGGAAAGCGGTGGTCAGCCGGGACAAGCTGGTGGAATACATCAACGCTCCGGATACTCTCGATAGAGCTGTGGATGTGCATATCAGACATCTTAGACAGAAGCTTGAGGATGACCCCAGAAATCCGCGACTCATCAAAACCGCTCATGGACACGGTTATGCGCTTGGAGTGAAGCGTCATGCGTAAAAAGTGGCCGTTTACCAGCCTTTTCACGGTATCGTTCACGCTTATAACAGCCTTAACCGTAACGGTGTTCATTTTCTTCGGGCTTCGCATCATAGACAGCTTCTTTTCGTATTATGTGGACAAGATCCATGAGGAAACCCAACACATGCTGGTGATGCAGGCGGCCACTCATTATAAAATGTTCGGAGCATGGAGCGGCTACGATGGAACGGAAACCGGAGCCGTAGCCAAATTGTCCGGAGATTATTTCACCATCACCGACAACCAGGGCAATATGGTCTACACCAGCGAGAAGGACGTTGAGCGGTGCTGCGCCAACCCCAACCACGTTTATACCCAAGTCAAATACCCCGTTTTGGTGGAAGGCAAAAAGGTCGGGAAACTGACCGCCGGGTATTTCACCAACCATATCACATCGCCGGAAGCGGACGCCTTCCGGGGCAGCGGCGTTTCTCTCGTTGTTCTTGCCATCATCTGCATAAGTCTGAGCAGCGCGCTCGTGTCTATCCTTTTTTTTTACCGGCTTTCAAAGCCCATCCGCGATATCGCCGCTACCGCCAAGGAGATATCGAAAGGCCATTTACAAAGCAGGGTTTCCATAAAAAGCAATGTGGCGGAAATGCACGAGATTGCGGACTCAATCAATGCCCTCGGAAGTTCCCTGCTGAATCAGGAAAAGTTCCGTCAACAGCTTATCGTCGATCTTTCACACGAATTGCGTACGCCTCTGCAAATCCTGCTCAACCAGATCGAAGCCATGTTTGATGGTATTCATAAGGCCAATACGTCCCGCCTGGAGGCTATGCATGCAGAAATCGTCCGTACCAGCGAACTGCTGAACGAACTTGAGGAACGCCTCATTTATGAAAACGACACCTTTGAATTGAGCATTTCGCCCACGGATATTTCTGAAATTACCATGAAAGTGTCCTTGGGACACGAAGGGAGCTTTGCGCAAAAGAGGCTGGAGTTTTCCACCGATATTGAACCGGGAATCGTCGTCGCCGCAGATGGGGTGCGCTATGCTCAAGTGCTTATTAATCTTCTTTCTAATGCGCTGAAGTACACGGACGAAGGGCGCGTTTCTCTTTCTTTGCGGCACAGGGATGACGGGGTGGTTCTGGTCATAACGGATACCGGCGAGGGTATTGCCCAGGAAATTATCGAAAATATCGACAACCGTGCCGGACAGCCCTTCAAGGCCGTGAACAGTAAAGGCGTGGGGTTGTATATCGCCAAGCTTATTATCGACAAACACGGCTGGGAACTCCTTATTGACAGTGAAATCAATGCCGGGACAAATATATGCGTTATTATGTAGAAAAGAGCCGTGGCGGTTAAGTGAGTAAGGAATGGAAATTATCACTGCCGGTTTTATTATAAGCGTTTTCTGGGCGGGGTTGCTGTCCTTTTTCTCTCCCTGCGTTTTGCCGCTTTTACCGGTTTATCTGGGGTACCTTTCCGCCAACGGTGCGTCAGTAGACATGTCAAACCGGACAACAAGCCACATAAAAGCTCTGGCTTTTATCTCCGGGGTGTCTGTATCGTTTTTTCTGCTGGGGTTCGGGGCCGGTGCTGTTGGGCATTTCATCAGCAGCCACACGCTCTTTTTAGTATGCGGAGCCATTGTAGTACTTTTCGGATTCCATCAAACCGGACTCATCTCCATACCGTATCTCGATAGAGATAAAAGAGTCTCCATGCGCTTCAATCCGCGAAATGGCCCTGGCGGAGCCTTCCTGCTAGGCTTTCTCTTTTCTTTTGGGTGGACGCCCTGCGTCGGCCCCGTGCTTGGAGCGGTGCTCGGAATATCCTCGCAGCAGGGCAATGCGTTAGCCGGGGGCTGGCTTCTTCTCGTGTACTCTTTGGGACTGAGCCTGCCTTTTTTGGCCTTTGCCTTCGGATCGCAACACCTCCTGGGGAAAGTGAAGGGCATGTATCCCCATTTTGGCAAGATCCGCCTTGCGGGAGGAATCCTTATTATGCTTATGGGCATCTGGATAATCTACAACCAGGTATCCTTAATGCGGGCGGAAAACGGAATGCACTCCGCAGAAGATGCGTATTCTTCAGTAAGCGGGCAGGTATACGAGCGGCCGCTACCGGGTTTAGACAGAGAGCCGGTGAGCCTGGCACAGTTTCAGGGAAAGAAGGTATACATCAAATTCTGGGCAACATGGTGTCCCTTGTGTCTGGCTGGCCTTGAGGATTTCACGGCTTTGGCCGGACAGTTGTCGTCCTCGACGGATATTGCGGTGATTTCCATTGTAACGCCTGGTCTTAATGGAGAAGTATCCAAGCAGGATTTCTCTGATTGGGCCCGAGCGCAGAATCTTTCCTTCCCGATTTATTTCGATGAATCCGGCGCTGTGACCAGGGAGTTCGGCATCCGGGCGTATCCTGCAGCGGTTTATTTGTCCAAGACCGGCGCTGTGATGAAAAAAACTGTAGGTGATGAGCCACCTGAGCAAATCATGGCATATTTAATCTCTATAGAAGCCAAGTGAGGACGATTTGAAAAACTCAACAGTCGTATTCATAGTATCCGGCGTATTGTTGGCGGCGGCGCTTTCACTGGCGGCCAGCCTTTCACCTTTCAACAGCAGCGACACCCGCAACGGGAGAGCGGTCATGGAAAAGGGCGCAATGCATGCCGTAACAGGACTTCGTGATATATATTTCGCCGGGGGATGCTTCTGGGGTGTTGAAGAATATTTTTCAAGAATCCACGGGGTTGTCGACCTGACTGTGGGCTACGCCAACGGGACGACGGAAAAACCCACGTACGAACAGGTCTGTTCCGGTAAAACCGGTCATGCCGAAGCCGTGCATATCCGCTATGATCCGCAGGCAGTCAGTCTAAAAACCCTGGCGGAACAATTTTTCAAAATAATCAACCCAATCAGTGTCAATCGGCAGGGCAACGATGCAGGAAGCCAATACCGAACCGGCATGTACTTTCTGACCGCTGAAGATAAAGCGATTCTCGCGTCTGTCATGGCCGGCGTGCAGAAAAAGTATGGCAAGCCGCTGGCTGTGGAATTGCTGCCGCTGCAACAATATTATCCGGCGGAGGAATACCACCAGGACTACCTGAAAAAGAATCCCGGAGGCTACTGCCATATAAGTTTTGACAGTCTCAAAGACCTCCGGACTGAAAACAGGGGATTGGCGGATCCGGGCAGGTATTCTAAGCCCAGTGATGCGGAATTGAAAAAAATCCTTTCGCCTGAAGAATACAATGTTACCCAGGAGGCCGGAACCGAGCGGGCTTTTTCCGGCAGATTCTGGAACCACAAGGAAGCGGGGATCTATGTGGATCTTGTGACTGGAGAGCCGCTATTTTCCTCCGCCGACAAATTTGATTCCGGTTGCGGGTGGCCGAGCTTCACCAGGCCAGTTGAGCCGGCGGTGGTTACTGAACATGAAGATAACAGCTACGGAATGAAACGGATCGAGGTGAGAAGCCGGGTGGGCGCTTCCCACCTGGGCCATGTGTTTCATGACGGGCCAAAGGATAAAGGCGGATTGCGCTATTGCATCAATAGCGCTGCTATTCGTTTTGTACCTTATGAGGAGATGGACAAACAGGGATATGGCGAACTGAAGAACCTTGTTAGAGACTTTTGAGCAGATGAACTTTGAGATTTTATATAAGCCGCATCTCGTAACTTCGCTCACTTCGGCGCTTACCGCGCAAATACATTGCGCTTGCGC
>WRKB01000244.1 GCA_009778295.1 Betaproteobacteria bacterium
GTGAAAGATGCTGAACTGCTATCCATCGCGGCAGTCTGTATTGAGGGGCGTCGTCTTCGCACCAGGGATGCGTTCTATACACTGATTAAGCCGCAGCAGGCGCCAACCAGCCAGAGCATCCGGGTACACGGATTACGTCCGTGTGATTTCAGCGAGGGCTTGGCGCTCCAGGACGCCTTGCAAAAATTTCTCCAGTTCATTGGCGGCAGGACCTTGCTTGGCTACTACCTGCAGTACGATCTTGCCGTGTTGAACAAATACCTCAGGCCGATATTGGGGACGGCTTTGCCGAATTATGAGCTTGAAGTCTCCGCTCGTTATTACGATTGGCGCTTCGCTGATTATCCGGGGGCTTACATTGATCTGCGATGGGAGACGATGATCAGAAATCTTCATCTCCCCTTGCTGTCAAGGCACGATGCCCTGAACGATGCGATAACGGTCGCCATGATGTATCTGGCATTGCAGTCAAGAGGTTATGGGGCGCTGTAGACTGCAATACCATTTGATACGTATCTGAAAAAAGTGTCCCAGACAAAAATAAGGAGAAGAAAAATGGCCTCGGAATTGACGCAACGGATTCAGCGCAATCCGCAGTATCAGCATTTGATTGCTACGCGTGACGCCCTGGGTTGGGGGCTGACCTGCCTGGTACTCATAGCGTATTTTGGGTTTCTTTTGGTGATAGCTTTCGATAAGGCGTTGTTTGCGTTGCCGATCGCTGCCGGGATGACTACCAGTTGGGGAATCCTCGCGGCAATTGGCATCATCCTGCTTACGATTGTTACAACGGCGATGTATGTTCGCAAAGCGAATCGCGATTACGACAGTATGGTGAAAGAGATTATTGAAAAGGAGGTACAGGCATGAATGCGATACGGTTAGGCATTCTCCTGCCGAAAAAAATCTTCAAGGCAATGTGGTTAAGCGCGCTTGTTTTGTTTACGGTAGCCTTGCCCGAACTGTGTCTGGCGGCGGGCACTATTGGCGAAACTCAGAAACAGGATACCAATTGGTTGGCGATTATCATGTTCGCTTTCTTTGTCGGGCTCTCGTTGCTGATCACCAAATGGGCCGCCACGCGAACCCGTTCAGCTGCGGACTTTTACACAGCCGGCGGCAGCATTACCGGGTTTCAGAACGGTTTGGCCATTGGCGGCGATTTCATGTCGGCAGCATCCTTTTTGGGGATTTCAGCCGCGGTGATGGCTACCGGTTTTGACGGTTTGATTTACGCCATCGGTTTTCAAGTGGGCTGGCCGTTGCTTACTTTTTTGCTGGCGGAACGTTTGCGTAATTTGGGACGGTTTACCTTCGCCGATGTAATGGCGTACAGACTCCAACAAGTTCCGATCCGGATTTTCGCTGCTTCCGGAACACTGGCGACGGTACTGTTTTACCTGATTGGACAGATGGTGGGGGCGGGACAGCTCATCAAACTGCTTTTCGGCCTGGATTACCACTATGCGGTGATCATTGTCGGCATACTGATGATAGCGTATGTGTTGTTTGGCGGAATGACCGCGACGACCTGGGTACAGATCATCAAGGCATGCATGCTGCTCGGCGGCGCCACGTTCATGGCGGCCATGGTGCTGGCCCAGTACGGGTTCAATCTGGAGAAACTTTTTTCGGCTGCGGTTGCGATCAAAAAGAGCGCTTCGATCATGGGGCCAGGCGGATTCATCAAAGACCCTATTTCCGCAATTTCCCTTGGGGTAGCGTTGATGTTTGGGACGGCCGGTCTGCCGCACATTTTGATGCGTTTTTTTACCGTGCCTGACGCCAGAGAGGCAAGAAAGAGCGTGTTGTGGGCGACGACCTGGATCGGGTATTTTTATGTGTTGACATTCATCATCGGCTTCGGCGCCATTGTGTTCGTCAGCACGAATCCCGATTTTCTTGATGCGAATGGCGTTTTGCGCGGTGGCGCCAACATGGCCGCTGTTCATCTGGCCAATGCGGTCGGCGGCAATGTTTTCCTTGGCTTCATGTCCGCGGTTGCTTTTGCAACGATTCTTGCCGTTGTGGCGGGGCTGACGCTTTCCGGCGCATCAGCTATATCCCACGACCTGTATGCTGCGGCGATCAAGAAAGGTAAGGCCGCTTCAAAGGATGAACTCAAGGTTTCCAAAGCGACAACCATCGTTCTCGGTATCATTGCGATATTCCTCGGCATCGTGTTCGAGAAACAAAATGTTGCCTATATGGTGTCGCTGGCATTTGCGATTGCGGCATCAGCCAATTTCCCGGCGCTCATTCTTTCGATCCTCTGGAAGGGATGCACGACCAGAGGCACCGTTATCGGAGGCTCTGTCGGATTGATTTCGGCCTTGGTGATGACGCTGCTGTCCGATGCCGTCTGGGTGAGCGCCATGGGCAATCCCGCAGGCAGCGCACCCTTCCCTTATTCTTCGCCGGCTATTTTTTCCATGCCATTGGCATTCTTGTGCATCTGGGCGATTTCCTTGTTCGATCACAGTGCCGAAGCCCAAAAAGAGCGGGATGCCTTTGACGATCAAAAGATTCGCTCGGAAACAGGGCTAGGGGCGTTCAAAGCGGCATCGCATTGAGGAGTACGGGGAACATCAGTATTCAAAAAGACCATATAGTATGTTGATAGCTATAAAAATGTAACATAGCAAAGCGCATCTGCAAGGAGACATACAATGAGCGTGGAAGGGAAAAAAAAGCAAAGTGGCAACAAAGAAAAAAGTCTTCAGCCGCCGCGCGAGAAATCCGCCAGGGCCTATCTGAAGTCGCTGGGCGAATACGAGGCCATGCACAAAAGGGCTCTTGAAGATCCCGAGAATTATTGGGCGGAGCGGGCCAAACTCCTTACCTGGTTTAAGCCGTGGGAAAGGGTGCTGGATTACGATTTCATCGACAACCCTAAGGTGGAATGGTTCAAAGGCGGCAAGCTCAATGCCTCGTATAACTGTTTGGATCGCCATATTACGGGCAAGCGGCGCAACAAAGTGGCTCTCATCTGGCAGGGGGATCCTGAAGATGATGTTCGCATCTGGACTTACCAGATGCTCTATGATCGGGTCTGCCGTTTTGCCAGCGCGTTAAAAAAGCTCGGTGTCCGCAAGGGTGATCGGGTGGTTATCTACCTGCCCATGATTCCGGAACTGGTGGTGAGCATGTTAGCCTGCACGCGTATCGGTGCTGTGCATGTGTGCGTATTCGCAGGATTTTCCACGGGCAGTGTGCAAACCCGCGTACAAGACGCCGAGGCCAAGGTGGTGATTACCGCCGACGGCATGTTCCGGGCCGGAAGGGTCATGCCGCTCAAATCCATCATGGACGAGGCATTGAAAGACTGTTCCTCCGTGCGCCGCGTTATTGTGGTAAACCGTGCCAACATGCCCACGACCATGCGCGAGCGACGCGATCTCTGGTGGCGCGATGTCATGGCGGATCGATCGCTTGACGCCAATCTGCCCTGCGCCCACATGGACGCCGAAGACAACCTTTTCATTCTTTACACGAGCGGCAGCACTGGCAAACCCAAAGGCGTCAGACACAGCATCGGCGGCTACCTGACCTACGCGGCCCACACCATGCAACTCGTCTTCGACCACCGCGAAGAAGACGTGCATTGGTGTACGGCCGACATCGGCTGGGTCACCGGGCATACTTATACGGTATATGGCCCGCTGCTGCTTGGCGGCACCACCGTCATGTTTGAGGGCGGTCCCCGTTGGCCCGACCCTGATCGCTTTTGGCAAATTGTGGAAAAATACCGGGTTAATACTTTTTATACCGCGCCGACGGCCATTCGTACCCTCATCCGTGAAGGTGATGAATGGGTAGAAAAATACGATCTCTCTTCTCTGCGTGTTCTCGGCAGTGTTGGCGAACCCATTGGCCCCGATACCTGGAACTGGTATCGCAACAAAATCGGAGGCGGCAAATTGCCTGTGGTGGATACTTGGTGGCAGACGGAAACAGGCGGGATCATGATCAGCCCCTTGCCCTTCGCTACCCCGCTCAAACCCGGTTCTGCAACCCTGCCCCTGCCGGGCATCGATACCACCGTGCTTAAAGAAGACGGCACACCAGCATCCCAAGGCGAAGCGGGCCATCTGGTCATAAAACGTCCTTGGCCGGGCATGATGACCGGGGTATTCGGCGATGCGTCCAAGTTTAAGGAAACCTACTTCTCGCGCTTTCCCGGCTATTTCCTTTCCGGCGATGGAGTCCGCCTGGACGAAGACGGCTACCACTGGCTGCTTGGCCGCCTTGATGACGTCATCAACGTTTCGGGGCACCGCTTCAGCACAGCGGAAATGGAAGCCGCCTTCAACGCGCATCCCGCCGTGGCCGAATCCTCTGTCGTCGGCATGCCCCATGACGTGAAAGGTGAAGTCATTTACGCCTTTGTGCATCTCACCCTGGAGGAAAAGCCGACAGAAAGCCTTCGTGCGGATCTTCGCAAATGGTTGCGCAAGGAAATCGGCCCCATCGCCACTCCGGAGTATATCCAGTTTGTCAATGGGTTGCCCAAAACCCGATCGGGTAAAATCATGCGTCGTGTTTTGCGAAAAATCGTCAGCGGCAATGTGGACGAGCTTGGCGATCTCACCACCTTGTCCGATCCCGGAGTTGTAGATGAACTGCTCGGTGAATGGGAGCGTCTGACAGGCAAAAGCGTCCTGTCATAACGGGGGAGTGCTTGTCGCCCGGCGCCGTTTACGCCGGGCGTTCAAGGCCCGCGCGCGGAGGGATTTTTTTTCAGAAGATGCCTTTACCCCTATAGCGTATGGCCGCATGGCCGATAAAGATACTGAGTGGGAAGGGGATATGGTGCAAGGAGGCGCCAGCAGGTGACTGTCCCCCAGTCGGCAGGAAGCCATGACGCATTCAAAGGGGAATGGTCATGTCACCACGTATTGCAGACACAACAAAGAAAAGCGCCGGTATTGTGACGGAATTTCAGGAAGGGAAAAGGGCATACTCTTCAAGGATGCGCAAAAACGCCCAAGCCAGCCACGAGGCCGCAGAGGCGGGCCTTGAAAGGCTGAGAAGAACGCTGGCTTCAGAACACGGCATGCATCCCGCCCTTGAGCTGATGCGGGAAAAATTGAGCCAGGCGGCATGCGTCGCGCGCATGCGGCATGAAAACTGCCAAGCTGTTGCGGCAAGCATGTCTGACGTGAATGTAGTTCTGGATATGTCGGAATTCGTGCGCCAGCAGCTTGTTCCACAAGCGTCTCTTTCGAGCTTGAGCCAATCGGACAGTTTGGCTCTGCTCCTGGTAAGGTAAAACATGTATATTGAAACAGTTAGGTTTCCGTGACGACATGACCGGGGGAGTTGCGGCATTTTGGAGCCACAACAGCCATCTCCTCACTCAAAGAACACAGCACCCCTTCTTTCCTGGAGAAAGAGGGGGTGCTTGAGCTTGCATCCTCACGGCAATGTCCGTATCCTTGCGTAGAACAGGCATAAAGGAGACCAGCATGTCATCCATATACCGAGATAAATACAAGATAGGAAATGTGGATTTTTTCAATATCCGCAATCGTAACGAGGGCCGCGTGATCAAGGCGTTGCAGGAAGTTGTGCAGAAGAAGTCCGGTGAGCTGCTTACCGGCAAGGATTTGCAGGATATTTACGCGCTGGCGCTGAATGCGCTGCCTTCCCGTTATGCCCAGCGGGGCACGATAGTCTTGCGCGATTCCGTGACAAAGCGTGAAATATATGAGGCCGTGGAAGATGCTTATGACAGGGTCGTGGCTTGCCCTAAACCGTAAGCGTCCTGTTGTCACTGATGATCACGGCTGATTTGCACACCCATACCCGGTATTCGCACGGAAAAAGCGGCGCGCGGGAAATGTTCGCTGCCGGCAGGCAGCGGGGCATCACCCTGCATGGTTTTTCCGAACATTCCCCCCGGCCGGATGGCTATGATTACCCCAGCGAATACCGCACCCGGCTTGCCCGCGCCTATCCGGACTACGTCCGGGAGGTACTTGAGCTGAAAGAGCAACATCCCGCCCAAATACTGTTTGGCATGGAAATGGACTGGATGGAGGCGGAGACCAACTTCATCCGGCAAGCCGTCAGTGCCTATGATTTCGACTACCTGATCGGCAGCGTGCACTTTGTCGGAACCTGGGGCTACGACTACGATGCCGCTGACTGGAAGAACCTTTCCTTTGAACAGCGCGCCGCGCATTATGAAAGGTATTTCCGCATTCTGGCCGGCATGGCTGCATCGCGGCTTTTCAACATCGCGGCCCATCCCGATCTGATCAAAATTTTTTCCATCGATACCTTCCGGCAATGGCTGACGCGGCACGACGCTCTTGACCTCGTGCGGGAAAGTCTTGTCGCGATCCGCGACGCGGGCATGAGCATGGAAATTTCCTCCGCCGGGCTGCGCAAACCCTGCAAGGAAATCTATCCCGGCCCCGAGATCATGCGCCTCGCGGCGGATTTGCGGGTGCCGGTCGTCTTCGGCTCAGATGCCCACCAGCCCGCCGACATGGCCTTCGCCTTTGACGAGCTTGCGCGCTATGCCGCC
>WRKB01000245.1 GCA_009778295.1 Betaproteobacteria bacterium
CGGCAATCCCGCCGTAACAGGAGCTTGCGCCTGCGACTGCATAGTGTCAGCGCCTTCTTCATCGTCAAGAGCCTGCGGGCGGTCAGTTTGGGACGGCGTGGGGGAAAGGGCGCCTGTTGTGCCGGGATCGACTTTGAGGGTTTGCAGGAAATCGTTGCCCGTCTGCCCTACCAGGGCCACCATATGCGTACCGTCCCGGCTGGTCAGCAGGCTCACCGGAACGGTGCCGCCGTGGATGCCTATGTATGCAGCCCGCGCCCCGGCAGGCATGTATACCCATTGGGGCACGGAGACGTTTTTGTCCGCTACCGCTTCCGCAAACGCGCACTGCCGGAAAATAGCGCACAGCGCAAGGCAGGCGCAGCCCCAGGCGAAAAAAAGGCGGAACATGCGGCGCAACGCAACGCAGGAATGCGATACCCCGCGCGATGCGAGGACTTCTTGGTGGAACGGAGCGGGGTACATGGAATACCTCGGCAGCCTGAGTGTCGGCAGGGAATTTTTATAACTAAATAAAATTACTACGATTTTATCTTCCCCCACCCCCGGCATGCAGAAGCGGATCGGGAGATTCGGGTACTTCAAGCAATAGAACATTTCAGGCGCACTTGTCAAGGATCGCGAACATGCCGTTCCGATAAGGACTGGCGGCTAAAAATCCTTGTCATTTCTTGATCCTGAGACTTTCAAAACATCGTGAAAATCTTCAGGGCGGCATCCACAGCCATGCTCTACGTTTATGTGCAAACACTGTTATTTTTGGGTGGAAATCAGCACAGCTCCACGTACAGTCTGATTAATGGGCATCACTGCGTACACAATGTGGTTTTCAGCTCGTTCCGGCGGCAAAAGGAAAGACGGAGAGGGATGCCAGAAGGCCAGTCCAACGCCGACCGGCAAGTTGTTGGTCGGCGTTGGGCTTTGCCGCTACGCCTGACTTTTGGATGCAGAATTTCGCAAGGAAGCGTCTATCTCTTCAATAGAACGCCCACGTGTTTCAATGCCAAAGAAGACAAAAGCCAGGGCTAACATCAAGTACCAGACGCTGAAGTACATAAACGCTATTGACGGCTGTATGGCGGCGCTCGTGGTCAGGGAAACATCCGTACCGACCAGCAAGGCCAGCCCCAGGGGACCGAGCACCTTGCCGATGCCACCGAAGCCGTAGGCGGATCCCATGCCTGTCGTGCGCAACGAGGAAGGCCATACTTCCGCAGAATATGGGCCGATAACGGCAAATCCGCCTTCGCCGAAGAAGTATATTATACCCAGGCAGATTAGGAACAGTTCCGGGGTCGTCAACACAGTGTTGCCGAGCAGTGCAACCACCAGCATGGCTATTACGGTGATTCCTCCGGACAAGATGCCCGCCAGGCGACGGCCGAACCATTCCATAAAGAACGACTGGACGATCCTGCCGGCAAAGGCGCAACAAGTGATGAATATCATGTAGACTGCGGCCTTTTGCGGGCTGACGCCCAGGAAAACGACCAATAACGTCGGCGACCAGAGGGTCAAGCCATAATACCCCGTCTGGATACCCAGGTTGCTGATCCAAGATACAGCAAGACTCCTAGGATAACGGAAAAGATCCTTCAAACCGACCTTTGGCTGGGATTCCTTCGGTTCCAGCATTATAGGAGCTAGTGAGTCCACATCCACTTCTAACGCCCAAGCCATGGATTTACGCGCCTCTTCGCTACGCCCCTGTTGAATAAGCCAGCGGGGAGATTCCGGTATCCAGCGCCGTAAAAACAGGGTTGCGAGACTGAACGCCACACAAATGATTAGTAAACCCCGCCAGCCGATGTGCGAGGAGAGTAGCGCCACGAGGGCCGACCCCATAAGGAAACTGAAGGGAACCATGGAGGTAATAAGTCCGCTTACCCTGGCGCGAAGGCGCGAAGGCATGAATTCTTGCACCAGCGGCAGGTCAACGCAGTAAAGCCCGCCTGCACCGAAACCGACTAAAAAACGCATTGCCGTGAGATAAATCCACCCGGTGTCCGGGCTGTCCGGCGTGAAAACCATTGCGCTCGTGCCTAGGGTGAATACAGCGATGGTGCTGAGAAATACCAGGCGCCGCCCGATGCGGTCGGCCAGCAAGCCGAAGAAAAATGCGCCTGCAATCGCCCCGGCACCCGAAGAAAGCAGGATACTTGACGACTTGCCCATGGTCAGACCCCAAGGCTTTGCCACAAACGTTAGGATGAAACCGATTAGAAAGTAATCCAGAAATTCGAGGAGAACACCTAGCCCGCCGGCGACGATGAGTTTTTTTTGGTTTGCTGTCAGGGTTTGTTGGGCATCTAACGACTCAAACATATGAATTCTCCTTAGTCGTTTACGAAAAAATTGACTTCATCTGCCAGAGCATTTCAGTTTTGGAATGCTCTGTGCGGGTCATGCCGAGGCATGAATCATCGCCACGCAGGCATAGGCGCAATTCATTTGCGCCGGCAACGCCGGAGTGAGCGTCTTAAAGATAATCTGTTTTCAGGCGTGCATGGGGCGCGTTATTCCTGCAGGATTGCAAGAGCGCGCACCGGAGAGCCTGTCCCATTACGGATTTTAAGCGGAACCCCCACAAAAATGAACCGCTTGCCCACAACTTCTTTCAGGTTGGCCAAGTTTTCGTAGTGGGTAATCTGGCGTTCTGCGCAAACCCGATGGCAGGGATAGTTCTTGTCGTACCACATATCAGGACTTGTGCAGTCAATGCCGAAGTTCACAGCGCCCTGGTCGATGATGAATTCAGTGCCGTCACGAGTGAGGCCCGGGTGGTCCGTCATGTATTCCAGCTGGCCATAGTACCGGTCCCAATGTGCCGTATAAAACAGGACAGTGTCGCCTTTTTCAATGCGCAAGTTCCAGCGCTGCAGCTCGGACTTGATTTTATCGGCTCCAAACTGGGATTTTCTTGGCACATCACTGACATCAATGCAGATGGCCGGGGTTATGCACTTGCTGAGTGCAAGCTGGTCAATTGGTTCGGCGGCGGGGTCCCGAGACAAGTGGCTGACTGCATCAAGGTGCGTTGGGCCATGGTCACACAAGAGTATGCCCGATGTTTGATACGAAAATCCCGTGCCAATCTGCCGCTCGGTCTCGTCATGGGTCGCGTGCGTAAAAATTACGGTTTTAAGGTGACCAGGATAAACTGGCATCCCCTGATAAATTTCCTGGGAAAGGTCAATTATCTTACCGAGTTTCATGATATATCCCCCCTTGGTTTTGTTAGATTGTTTGCATACATCTTAAGTCATCAGCAGAGCGTCAAGCTCCGCCATGCATGCTTCACGCAATCCCTGCACTGACGGCGTTCCTGCCACCCATCAATTCTACACCTTTTTTCAAAACCCTACCCTGCGGCTGTTGCGCGCCAAATCACGCGGAGCGCGCTTCCAGTCCGCAGACAGTCGCGCTGTAGCTCCCCTTGCGGCAAGCGGGTCCAAGGCAAGGGGGCTCAGGAACATTGCTTGCAAAGAAAAATCGTTGCCGCATAGAATGATCCTGAGTAGGGGATAACGCACTGGCTTTATAATTTTATATACATCCAGTTAACATGGTCAACAAAATAGTATATTGTTGTGTTGGCCATTTCATGAGCGTTTCGCGTTTTCACTAGGTAGTTTTGGTAGTTAGGCTGCATATGGACGGAGGTTTGTCATGCACAAGGAATTCGATTTGACCGGAAAAAAAGCCGTGGTTACCGGTGCTGGCAGAGGATTGGGGCGGGATATCGCTGTAGGGCTCGCGCGGTACGGTGCGGATGTCACACTTTGGAGCCGCACCATAACAGAATTGGAGGAAACGGCGACACTGATCCGAGCCCAAGGGCGTCAAGCCTGGATCGAATCCATCGACCTGGCGGATATCGATCGTCTGGAAGGCGCAGCCAGGAGGGCGGCAGCGACTATGGGCCGAGTGGATATACTGGTGAATAATGCCGGAACTAACAAGCCGCAACCCGCTGAAGCCGTAGACGCGCTCACTTGGGATACGATCATGAACGTGAATACTCGGGGGGCCTTTTTCTGCGCCCAAGCCTTCGGCAAGATCATGATCGAGCAGCAGGGCGGCAAGATCATCAACATGTCTTCGCAGGCCGGCAAGCTGGCCTCACTCAATCGCGCGGCATACTGCGCCAGCAAAGGCGCCCTGGATCAATTCACCCGGGTACTGGCCTATGAATGGGCCAAGCACAATATTACGGTCAACGCTGTGGCGCCCACGTTTGTGGAAACGAGCATGACCGTGAACATGTTCAAAGACGAAGCCTTCACCGACTATGTGTTCGGCAAGCTGCGGATAAAGCGCTTTGCCACGATGGAAGAGGTAACTGCCGCCGTGATCTACTTGGCCGGCCCCGGTGCGGATATCGTGACAGGTCATATTCTGTATGTGGATGGCGGCTGGACCATCCACTGATCTTATTAAGACTACACAAGATCATAACTGGGAGTTTCAGGTGCCCTCGGCTATGAAGATAACAGTTTAAAAGGGCGCCATAGAGCAGGCAGGGAGTCATTACAAAAGGCTTCCTGGAATTTCCAGGAAGCCTTAAGATGTTTATCTGGCGGAGAGGGTGGGATTCGAACCCACGTACCGGCTGTTAACCGGTAACCCGATTTCGAGTCGGGCGCGTTACGGCCAGCTTCGCTACCTCTCCGCACTTGTCATGCTTCATGTTTCGCATACCGGAACAGCGTGACTTTTGGAAGTGCCGATTATTACTCGAAGCATAAATTAATACAAGCCGCTCTCAGCGTTGTTAGTTTTGTGTAGTACTGCGTCAGGCTCCGTTTTATACTCGCGCCAGGCAAAGCCCGGCATGGTATCTTGACTTTCAGATGAAGCCCACGTCAGAAAGAATGTGGTCTGCCAAGGCTTCTCTGGGGGCGGTCAGTGCCGTCTCCAACGCCTCGTCCAGCGTGGGATGCGCCCAGATAATCCGGTGGATGTCCTCTGTCTTCCATTTTTGGGTGACGATAACATTCGCTATGCCTACCAAGTGCGAAACTCCATGACCCAGCGCACTGATGGCACATACCCTGCCTCCCTCCCAGAAGATCTTGATAAAGCCTTGGGTAGCACAAGCGCCTTGCGCGATAGGGTTGGCGATCATATTGCTGCGAGAACATTCAATGTCCGGGCGAGTATACAGTTCTACAACGGAAGGGCCGACGCGCATCACCTCAATATGCCCATAAATACATGCGGGCATGGGTGGCGGCGCATAGGCGCCGAGCTTGCCCGCCGCATGTCCCACGACATAGCGGGCTTGGTGATCTGCCGCATGCGCGAACAGGCTTTGGCCGTTCACATCGCCGATGGCGTAGACGTTCGGCGCAACGCGAAGGCACTCGTCCACAGACAACCAGCCGTAGCCGCCGGCTCTCGTCTTCAGTCCTAGTTTTTCAAGCCCCAAGCCGGTGCTGTTCGGCCTGCGGCCTACAGCTAAAAGTGCCTTGGCGGCGCGCAGTTTTTTTCCATCGTCAAAAAGCAGTACAGCCTGATCCCCCTGGGTGGTCAGGCTGGCTACCCTTCGGCCGGTTAGAATTTCCCATCCTTCTCGACTGTAGATTTTGCGCAGGTTCTCGCCCAATTCGGGGTCCTCGGTGGGAGCAAGCTGCGCAGCACTTTCTATAAGGGTAATTTTCGTGCCCAGTCGGCTGAAAAAGTCCGACAGTTCAAGGCCGATGGGGCCGGTGCCGACCACGATCAGACTCTGGGGGGCGTCCTCCAGTTCCAGCAGGTCTGTGGAATCAAGCACGCAGTCATGATCGGCGGCCATCCCCGGTAAGGATGCCGGATGTGAACCTGTGGCCAGGATCAGCGTATCCCACTCGCAGGTGGTCTGGGTTCTTTTGTCCTTTTCCATACGGTACAATTTGACTTCCGCGCTCTGGATTCCGTAAACCGTGCTATCAGCCACCATGATCTTGTCCATTTCTGGAGGGGAAGTCTCCTCCGCTCCCGTCACTGTCCCCGTAGGGGGCAGCCCGTTTGTGTGCGTGACCACCTCCACCTTTCCGGGCGCGCTGATGCGCCCCTCACCGAAGAGCAGACGTACGCCCGCTTCGGCCAGTTGCTTTTCTGCGGTCTGGCGCACGGCATTGATGTACCGGTTCTTTTTGGCTTTGATCCCGCGCAGGAGGGGGACAATGGAACCTGTGGCCAACTTTTGCGCTTTGGCGCCACGCAGCAACGGCAGGGACGCCGTGGCTCCGAGATACTGCTTAGTGGGAATGCAACCCCTGTTCAGGCAGGTTCCGCCCACCAGGTCACGTTCTATCAAGGTGACTTCAAAACCCAGGCGCAGTCCTTCAAACGCAGCCCGCAGGCCACCCGGGCCGGCGCCCAGAATACATAGTTTTCCTGTTTTCATCGTTTTTCTCCGGCAGCGGCTTATGCTGTCCTACATGTCTTCGGTCAGCACCATATTGCGCGCCGCGCCTGTTTCATCCAGCCGCCGCACGGGCATGCCCACCGGCGCGCTCGGCAAAAAGTCCGGTTCCGTCCTGCTCCTTGTTACGAGATCGCGCAGCACGGTTACGAAATTGTCGAGCGTCTCCTTGCTTTCAGTTTCC
>WRKB01000246.1 GCA_009778295.1 Betaproteobacteria bacterium
CCCCAAAGCCTGATCCTCGATCAGGTGGCTTCGGGCGTCTCCATGCGTATGGCCATTCTTTTTCTCATGGCAACCAGGAATGACGGAGGCGCCGATTTATGAATCTTTTTCTCCATAACGCCCTCTATGACGGCAAAGCTGTCGATCTGTCGATACGGGACGGACGGATAGCCTGTTTTGGCCCCAGCGGCAGCGTGCAAATACCGGAGGAAACCGAGAGCGTTGACGCAAAAAAGCGTCTGCTCTTTCCCAGTTTTATCGACGCCCATGTGCACCTGCGTGAACCAGGTTTTGAATACAAGGAAGACATTGCCTCCGGCCTGAAGGCCGCGGCGCACGGCGGCTTCGGAGCCGTGATGTGCATGGCCAACACGCGTCCGGTGAACGATAACGCCGGCATTACAAAATCTATGACGGCAAAAGCGGCGCTCCTCTTCCCCCATGGTCCCAGGCTCCATCCGGTGGGCGCTGCCAGCATCGGCCTGGAAGGCAAAGAAATGGCTCCGCTGGGCGAACTGGCCGACGCGGGCTGCGTGGCCTTCTCAAATGACGGGCACTCCGTGGAAAGTGCCGACTTTATGCGCAGGATCATGGAATATGCGGCGGATTTCGGCAGGATCATCATCGACCACTGCGAAGACGCGAGCATGGCCAAAGGCGCACACATGAACGAAGGCGTCACCAGCGCGCGCATCGGCGTCAAAGGGCAACCCGACGTGGGTGAGTCCATACAGGTGGCGCGCGACATTCTGCTTGCCCAATATCTGGATCTGCCCGTGCATATCGCCCATGTTTCCTGCCGCCGCGCGGCGGATCTCATAGCCTGGGGCAAAGCGCAGGGCGTCCGGGTCACGGCGGAAACCTGCCCGCACTATCTGCTACTCGACGACAGCGAACTGGCGGATTTCAATTCCAACGCAAAAACCAACCCACCGCTCCGCACGCCTGAGGATCGTGAAGCCTTGCGTCTTGCGGTGAAAAGCGGCGTGATCGACATCATGGTTACGGATCATGCCCCACACGCACCGCACGAAAAGGAATGCCCGCTGGATGAAGCTCCGAACGGACTTACGGGCCTTGATCTTGCCGTCAGCCTCAGCTATGAGCTGGTCAGAAAAAATATCCTGGAAGAAAAGGACCTGATCCGGCTCTGGAGCGCCGAACCGGCCCGTATATTCAAACTGTCCGTCAATCGCTTCCAGCCCGGCGATCCTGCGGACTTCTTCCTCTTTGATCCCGATGTGAGCTGGAAAGTCACGCCGGAAACCCTATATTCCAAAAGCTGCAACACTCCCTGGCTCGGCAGGGAGCTCAAGGGCAAAGTATGCGCCCACTGGATGGGCGGAGTAAAGATTGCATAACAGGGAATACTGCCTCAATTTGGGCAATGCATAGGGAGTTCAATATGCCTGATCGCCATCCGGCGGTTGCCGGACGTTTTTATACAGACAACCCTGCACATCTGCGCGGGGAAGTCGAAAAACATCTTGGTTCCACACGGAAAGAAATTACACCGCTTATGATCATGCTTCCTCATGCGGGTTATATATTTTGCGGTTCCGTCGTCGGCAAGACCTTGAGCAACGTGCGCCTGCCGCAAAGTGTTTTTCTGCTCGGCCCCAACCACAGCGGCAGGGGCAGGCCGCTTTCGGTCTGGCCTGACGGCAAGTGGTTCACCCCGCTTGGCGCGGTGGAGGTGGACGCCAAACTGGCGGCGCGCTGCCTGAACGCAGCGGCAGGCTTTGAAGCCAATCTGGACGCGCATACCATGGAACATTCCCTGGAGGTTCTGGTGCCGTTTCTGCAATGCCATACGCCCGGCATACGCGTGGTGCCGGTGATCGTATCCCTGAACACCCTGGAAGAGTTACGCGCGGCCGGGGAAGCGATCGCGCACTGCATCCGCGAAGAAAACGAGGCAGGCCGCCATGTAGCCCTGGTGGTGAGTTCCGACATGAACCACTTTGACAATCAGGAACTTACGATGCAAAAAGACCGCAAGGCGCTTGCTCCCCTGCTGGAACTTTCACCTGAGGAACTGTTTAAAACGGTACGCACGGAGCGCATCAGCATGTGCGGCGTCTGCCCGGCTACACTGGCGCTTTTCGCCGCCAAGGAACTGGGCGCGCACGAAGCGAAGCTGGCGGCCTACGGCACATCCGCCGCCGCATCAGGTAATCCCGGACGGGTGGTAGGATACGCCGGCGTGTATATTTGTTAAGTCGTTAAGGATGTTATTCACTCGTTGGAAATTTTTTGCTCCAGCATTCCCCCGGCCACAACAATGCCCTGCCTGCCCGCTTCGCCAACGAGATCGGCAAGCTCCTTCAGCGGCAGCGTACGCGCGCCAAAAGCCTTAATGACCATAGGCAGATTCACGCCGGTGACAACTTCCACCTCATGACTGTTCAGCAGGGCCAAGCTCAAATTGGTGGGAGTTCCGCCGAACATGTCGGTAAGAATGAGCACCCCCGCCCCCTTGTCCAGGCGTTGCGCCGCATCGTTAAGTCGCTGCACGGTTTCCGAAACATCGAAAGACACATCGACGCTGATCGAAGTGCAATCTCCCAGCGGGCCGAGGATAAATTCCGCAGTGCGCAACAGGGCGGAAGCATAATCCGTGTGCGCCACTACGATAATGCCGACAGCGGGCTTGAGGGTTCTCTCCATTGTCACTACCCCAGTTCAAGGTGCCTGTGTTCCAGACTGATGCTGTAGTCCGAGTGTTGCAGCAGCCTATACAATTCTTCGGCCACGGACACGGAACGATGCCGGCCGCCGGTACATCCTACGGCGATGGAGAGACGGTAGCGACCATCCGCATCGCACAGCGGCAGCAAAGACTGAATAAACGAGAAAAGACCCGTGCGGAATTCCTGCGCCCATGGCTGGGAAAATACATACTCCCGCACTGCGGCGTCCCTGCCGGAAAGCGGACGGAGGACCTCCACAAAATAGGGATTGGGCAGAAAACGCAGATCAAAAACAAAGTCAGCCTCTTTCGGCACCCCGTACTTGAAACCGAACGATATCAGGTTGACCTTAAGCCTATGGCGCAGTCCCTGCGTCTCTCCCCAGTGCTGTTGCACAGCGCGGCGGAGATCGTGGATGGAGAAGCTGGCGGTATCCAAAATAATATCCGCCATATTCAACAAAGGACTTAAACGCTGCCGTTCGGTCTCCAGGGCGGCCTCAAGCCCCATGCCCTCACGTTCGAGCGGATGCGGACGACGCGTGGCTGCATAGCGGCGCATGAGCACCGCCGCATCAGCGGTCACAAACAACAGCCGGGGGTGTATGCCGTACGAAGACAGACGCACGAGCGTCTGTTCAATGTCCAACAAATCGCCCTGGCGCACATCCATGCCCAGAGCGATCCCCGCGAAGGCCACAGCCCCCCCCCGGCTCAACAGACGGATCATATCAGGAGCAAGGCTGGCGGGCAGGCCATCTACCGTAAAAAAACCCATGTCCTCAAAAACCCGAAGAACCGTACTTTTTCCGGCGCCGGAAAGACCGGTTACGATACACACAGGAATGCCGCCTCCGGCGGCAGGGGTGTTTTCCTTCCGATCCTCGCTCTGTCCTTCCATATGCCCTCGCGCGTTACACTATGGGGTCAATAAGCCCGTATCCTCCGTTGCGACGGCGGTAAATGACATTGATGCGTTCCGATTCGGCATTGAGAAAGACAAGGAATTCATTCCCGGAAGCATCAAGCTGCATGACGGCCTCATCCACATGCATGGGCTTGGGTTCGAATTTCGAGGTGCCGGTGATGATGCGTTCGCCATCTTCCTCCTGCAAGCGGGAAGTAAAAACGTCAATGACAGTATTTCTGCTCTGGCGGCGCTGTTCCTTGACTCTGGAGACATGCTTCTTGATTTGCGCCTCAAGTTTGTCCAGTACGAAGTCGATGGAGGCGTACATATCTTCCGTTTGTTCCGCAGCACTCAGTTGCAGACCTTCCCCGCCGACCTGCACGTCACATTTATGGCGAAACTTGTCGACGCTCAAACTTACCTGTACGTCCAACCCGGAAGCTTTCCCGAAAAAACGGCCCAGTTTTTCAAAACGCCGGCGGGCATATTTCTTCAAATGTTCCGAAGGATCAAAGTTCTTGAAAGTAAAGGCAATGTGCATGAAAAGCCAACTCCTTTATCCAAAAAGTGTGAAAAAAACAGAGAGGAAGGAATACTAAAAATGCTCCTTCCGCCGCGAAGAAGAGGGGATATCCATCGCCGTGCGGTATTTTGCCACGGTACGGCGCGCAATATTCACTTTTAACTCTTCCTTCAACATTTCGCCTATGCGTTCATCGCTCAAAGGCTCCTTGGGATTCTCCTCGGCAATGAATTTCTTGAGCAGGGCTTTTACGCTTTCCGAGCCGACCTGGCTGCCGTCGTCGAGTCCAAGCGCGCTATTAAAGAAAAATTTCAATTCAAATACGCCATGGCGCGTCGCGACATATTTATTGGTGGTAATGCGGCTCACAGTAGATTCGTGCATCTCGATATCTTCGGCAATATCCCT
This sequence comes from Betaproteobacteria bacterium, assembly GCA_009778295.1. Taxonomy (GTDB): domain Bacteria; phylum Desulfobacterota; class Desulfovibrionia; order Desulfovibrionales; family Desulfovibrionaceae; genus WRKB01. Next base: position 4,534 of record WRKB01000246.1, read on the forward strand.
GAGAACAAGCGGCGCAAGGCGGCTGACGCCTTCCGCGAAAAAAGCCCGCTGATGCTTCACGATGCTTTCCATAACCTTATAGAGGGTACGCTGGCGCTGATGCAGGCTTTTAATGAGCCACGACGCAGAACGCATTTTTTCCGAACAGTATTCCTTTTCTTTGTCAGACATTGAGGAAAGCCGCGTATCGTACAGAGGAGAAAGCTGCAGGTGGGGCAGACCATCGTCATTCAGGACGATGAGAAAATCATCGCCTTGCTGGTAGACAAAGACATCCGGGCTGACATAGGCGGCTTCGCCCCCCCCGAAACTCGCCCCGGGCAGGGGATCAAGGCTCTGGATAATATCCATGTATTCCTTGAGTTCTTCCATGTTCAGCTTGAATTTCCGCAATAACAGCTTGTAACGGCGTTCCTCCAGGTCTTCCAGATGCTCGCACACTAGTTCCACCAGGATAGGGTCGCGATCATAGCGCAACACCTTGAGCTGCACGAACAGGCATTCCTGCGGCGTACGCGCGGCCACTCCCACAGGATCGAACTGCTGCACCAGCTCCAGAACCTTCAGCACCTCCTCAGGGGATGTTTCGGCCATTGCGGCCATTTCTTCCAACGTAGCCTGCAAATACCCGGTTGACGAGAGATTGCCGATGATAATCTCCCCGATGTCCTTCTGTTCGTCCGTCAGGGAAGAAAGGCGCAACTGCCACAAGAGATGCCCGTCCAGCGAGGGTTTGCTGGAATAGCGCGATTCAAAGGGCGTGATGTCGTCAAAGGATTCGTGTTCCCGCAACTGAGACAGGCGCGGCGTACTGGCGAATTCGCCAAGGTAGTCTTCCCAGTCGGCGTTACGGGTGGCCTCCCGTTCGTATCCGGTATCGTCTTCGGCTTCCTGGCGCTTTTCGTCACCATCAGAAAGATGCTCTTCCTGCGCCTCCTCCAGAAAAGGATTTTCCAGAAGCTCACCCTGCACGGTTTCCAGGAGTTCAAGGCGGGAAAGCTGCAACAGCCTGATAGCCTGCTGCAGTTGAGGCGTCATGACCAGCTGGGTGGTCAATTTAAGTTGTTGCCGTAATTCTAATGCCATAAAAACGATCTTCAGTGTGTCTTTCGCAAAGCTCTACGCATATCCTCACATGTTCTTGCAAACATTGTGCCCTAGTAAGCGCCAGGATGCAAGCGATGGATGCGGACGCCCGACATGGAATCCGCCGAAAATCATCGCCTGCTCTCCACCACGAAAAAACGCACCCTGCCCTGACGCACTTCGGCCCTGATGCCGCCGGGGAACTGAAAGCGCGAATTTCCCCTGCCTTCGCTCCAGGCGGCATCGAGAGCAAAGAACGTCCCTGCCCTGCCCTGCCCCCGGCCGCGCTTGCGGCCAAGCTGCACGACAGCGCGCAGGTACAGCCGCAGGCGGCCGGCCTGTTCCAGTTTTTTCAGCACCGCGCTTTCCAGGGTGATGTCATCTTCGCCTTCCGGCAACAGGGAAGAAAGCCGCGCCTCCCAGTATGCCTCATCCGCACGGGCTATGCGCCATAACTGCGCGACATGCTCCGCAAGGCGCGGGCTTTCTTCAAGAAGGAGCGGCCATATGGAATGGCGCACGCGGTTACGGCGGAAAGCCCGTTCCCTGTTGCTGGCGTCTTCAAACCACTCAAGGCCGCAATGCAGCAAAAAAGCCTTCAATTCCCCCGCAGGAGTGAGCAAAAGCGGCCTCAAGAGCCGTCTGCGCGCGTCCACGGCGGGCATGCCTCCAAGCCCCGGCCAGCCCGTGCCGCGCAAGAGACGCAGCAGCACATCTTCTCCCAGATCCTCCAACTGATGGCCGGTCACAATCCAGGCCGCGCCGAGGCGTTCACGTTCCTCTTCCAGCGCGGCATAGCGCAGGGCGCGCCCCGCTTCCTCCAGACCAAGCCTGTGGTCGGCGGCATATTCCGCAACAGCCAGCCGGCGTACCGTGCAGCCGATGTCCAAGTCCTTGCAGCGCGCACGCACGCCTTCGGCTTCCGTGCCGCCGTGCGGACGCAAGGCGTGATCTAGGGCCATCACATGCAGTTCCGTCCGCAGACGTGGCTGCAACACATGCAGGATGTACAGCAGGGCCATTGAATCCGACCCGCCGGAAACAGCCAGCAGCAAACGC
>WRKB01000247.1 GCA_009778295.1 Betaproteobacteria bacterium
CTTCAGGATGGCGATGGCCGGAATCATGCTGAGGAAGATGCCGAGAAACAGTTTGGCCACTTCCTCTATGGGCGCCCAGGAAAAGTCGTTCTTGTCCCGGCATTCCCTGGAGGTCAGTTTGAGCGAAAGCCAGACGATCGCCAGCAGCGCGATATCGCGGACGATACTCTGCCACTCCAGCTCGACTCCATAAATGACAGGCGGCTTGACGGTCGGCCGCCAGATGCCGGATAAAAGCACGGCCAACACCACAGCCGCAAGCAGCAGCAGGTTTATTTTGCCTTCAAGCCCTAACCTCTCGCCGGAGTCGTCTGCTGCGGGCGGCAGGGGCCGCCCTTCCCGGGCAAAGAATATGGTGTCCAGAATAAGATACAGAATAAGCAGCGCCAGGGAAAGCAAGGTGCTTGCCGCCCACAGATGGGCCGTTGTCCAGAAGAAGTCGACCCCCTTCAAAAAACCGAGGAAAAGTGGCGGATCGCCAAGCGGGGTCAATGAACCGCCGATATTGGCAACCAAAAAAATGAAGAAAATAACGGAATGCACCGTATGTTTGCGGTGCCTGTTGGCGCGCAACAGTGGCCGGATAAGCAGCATGGCCGCGCCGGTCGTGCCCATCCAGCTTGCGAGCGCGGTGCCGACAGCCAGGATGCCGGTATTTACAGCCGGGGTGCCGACCAGGGTGCCTGTCAAGCGGACGCCTCCGGCCACGGTGAAGAGAGCAAGCAACAGGATGAGAAAGGGTATATATTCCAGTAGGATGGTGTGTAGGAATTCGTACAGGACTACGGAAGGCCCGTACACAAGCCAGCAGGGCGCCAGGAAGGCCAGACCCCAAAAAAGGGAAATTTTTCCAAAATGGCGATACCAGACGGCGGGAAGTGTCGGCGGCATGATGGCGATGGACAAAAGCATACAGACAAAGGGCACGGCCCATATCCCCGAGAGTTCCGATGCGGGGAGGGCAGGGTGGCTGGCGGCGGCCAGGGCCGGACAGGGGAGCGGCAACAAGGCAGCCAGCGCGACCGCCTGGGAAAAGAGCTTTTTTTTTGCAAAGCTTCCTAACATGCATCACTCGGAGCTTGTTAACGCGTAGGCGCGGGTCGTTTTGCCCGGATGCCGGAAGGCTGGCAACGCATTGCAAGAAGTTGAGACGATACACTAGGCAGCGGCATATGGCAACCATTCCGAAAAATGGAGAATGTCTTATATTGACAACATGCGGCTTATATAAAATCTCAAAGATAATCTGCTCTAAAGGATGAGGACATGAGCCGGACAATCACCCCGCAACGCAGGTCCCGCATCGAGCGCGTGCTTTTTTGGCGCCAGAAGGATTTGACCCTGGTGCTGGCGAATATTCACGACCCACATAACGTATCCGCTATTTACCGCAGCTGCGACGCCTTCGGCGTTGCCGAAGTCCATTTGTATTATACGGATACGCCCTTTCCGGTGTTAGGCCGAAAATCCTCGGCGTCGGCGCGCAAATGGGTGGAAAGTGTGCGGCATAAGACGCTGGGTGGACTGGTAGGCAGACTGCGGGCGAACGGGCAGCAGATACTCGCCACGAGCTGCAGCGCTACGGCCCGGTCGCTGGCGGACTGGGATTTTACCCGGCCTACGGCGGTCATTATGGGGAACGAACACCGGGGGGTGGACGGGGAACTTGCCACACACGTGGACGGGGAACTGTATATCCCCATGTACGGCATGATTCGCAGCTTCAACGTTTCGGTGGCGGCGGCCGTCATTCTTGCAGAGGCTTCGCGCCAGCGGGTGCTGGCGGGCATGTACGCCCGTTCGAGCTATACGGAGGAAGAATACGCTGAAAAACTCGGCAGGTGGCTGGAAAAATGACCGTCCCCGTTCACTCTGTTTCGTCCTTGGGCCGGATCCGTTTTTCAAAGTGCCGGCCATTCCATTCGTAGCGCACCTCGTTATCCACCGGCACGTGCGCTCTGCCTTGCCTGTTCCAGAATACGGACTGAGCCTCCAGCCCCCGGCCGTCGAGGCAGAAAAGGATGGAAGCCTGCACATCCTTCGGCATTTTATTGCCCTTGGCGAAAAAATCCGTCACTGGCGGTTCCGGAGGGGCATCGGCCGGCGAAAAATGCCCCTTGTTTATACGCCATAATTCGAGCGTGCAGATATCTTCGCTTCTGGAGCCAATCAGCGCAAGCGTGCCGCCGCCGCTCTCGCGGCAGGCATGCAAAAATACCCGCGTGTCGCCGAAAGGCAGGGAAATCAGCTCCAAGCTGTCCCCGCTGTCCGGCAAAAGGATCCAGTATTCGCTTTTCCCGTAATCTAAAAGCCGCTCCTTCTCATCTTCGTTCAATCCTTCCAGCGTGTTGTCGAAAATAGTGGCAGGCAGCAGCCGGAATATCTCCAGCGCGGGAAGGTGGTTCTGTTCGGCAGCAGGCGCAGCCTGGCCGGCGCCTTCAGCAAATGCCGCGACAGCAATGGCTTGCAGAACAAGAAAAAACGGCAAAAAAAACCAACGTGCGCGCATGGCTGACTCCTGCAAGGAGAAGAATCTTGGTATGCCTCATTTTGCCGTAATACTTCGTCAGCGCTGCTATCTCTGCTGTCCTTGTCCGTAAGGTTAGCAAGCCCACCTGCGGCCAAGGCCGCCTGCGGCTGCCGCAGGCTTCGTTTTTTTCTCACCTAGTATAAATATTCTGCTGTCGCAGCGCAATTGCCGGAGTGTGGATTTTTTATATTTGGGATGGCTTCTATGCGCCGCAGCATTTCTTGTATTTTTTGCCGCTTCCACAGGGACAGGGATCGTTACGTCCGAGTTTGGGTTCGGCGCGCACAGACGTGGCCGACGCCCTGGTTGTTGTGCCGCTGCCGGAATAAGAATGCTTGGCGGTATCGTCCTTGTGCGTAAAATCGTCCTGCTCGGTTTCCTCGCGTTTGACGCGCACGCGGGTAAGCGCCCTGAATGAGCCTTCGCGTATGCGATGGAGCAGGTCGCGAAACAGCTCGAAACCTTCGCGCTTGTATTCCAGCTTCGGATCTTTCTGGCCGTAGCCGCGCAGGCCGATACCGTCGCGCAGATGGTCCATGTTGCGCAGGTGTTCCTTCCAGCTGCGATCCAGCTCTTCAAGCAAGAAATAGCGCACGATATCTTCGTAGATGTCGCCGGCCTCATCCTTGAGTTGGGCAAAAATTTTCAGCACGAGTTCACGTGCCGCATCCCGCGCTGGCAGGTGCGCACCTTCGGGAAGCGTGCCATCCGGGGTGAGCGCCAGCACGCGCTCAATGGTAAATACATCGCGCAGGCGGACAAGCGTCAGGGCTTCTGCTTCATCGCGATCCGCCTCCGGGGCGTTTTCCGGGAGCGCATACATGTCATCAAGCAAATCGTCGAGAAATTCTTCGATGAGGGATCCGATATTCGCCTCCATCATAAGCTCTCGGCGCAAGGAATAAATGACCTCGCGTTGCTGGCTCATGACGTTGTCGTAATCCAGCAGGGTTTTGCGGATTTCAAAATGGTGCCCTTCCACGCGTTTTTGAGCGTTTTCCACGGCTCTGCTGACCATGGCGTTTTCAATGGCTTCGCCCTCGGTCAGGCCAAGCTTGAGCATAAGGCCAGAGATGCGCTCAGAACCAAAAAGGCGCATTAAATCGTCTTCCAGGGAGAGAAAAAAGCGCGAGGAGCCGGGATCGCCCTGACGGCCGGAACGGCCCCGTAACTGGTTGTCGATGCGGCGGCTTTCGTGGCGTTCCGTACCGAGGATGTGCAAGCCGCCCAATTCCACCACGCCGGGGCCGAGTACTATGTCCGTACCGCGTCCGGCCATATTGGTGGCAATGGTCACTTTTCCCTTTTGGCCTGCCTGGGCCACGATTTCCGCTTCCTGCTCATGGTGTTTGGCGTTGAGTACGTTGTGCGGAACATTTTGCTGCGTGAGCACCTGTGAAATCAGCTCCGAAGTTTCAATGGAAATCGTGCCCACCAGTACGGGCTGGCCTTTGGCATGCAGTTCCTTGATGGAGTCCACGATGGCCGTGAACTTTTCCTTCCGGGTGCGGTAGATGACATCGGGCAGATCCCGGCGGATCATGGGTTTGTCCGGTGGAATGGAGATGACCTCCAAAGCGTATATTTGGTGGAATTCCACCGCTTCGGTATCCGCCGTTCCCGTCATGCCCGCCAATTTCTCGTACAGGCGGAAATAGTTCTGAAAGGTGATGGCGGCCAGGGTCTGGTTTTCAGCCTCGATCCGCACGCGCTCCTTGGCTTCCAGAGCCTGGTGCAGACCGTCGCTGAAGCGGCGGCCCGGCATAAGGCGGCCGGTGAACTCGTCCACGATAACCACCTGATCATTCGTGACGATGTAGTCCACGTCGCGCTTGAAGACGTGGTGAGCTTTGAGGGATTGCAACACGTGGTGCTGCGCGGTGATATTCGAGGGGTCATAAAGGTTTTCTATATGCAGAAGTTTTTCGCAGCGCAGGACTCCTTCCTCGGTCAGCATGGCGGTGCGGGCTTTTTCGTCCACCGTATAATGCTCTGCCGGGTGCAGCTTGCGTACGATGTCGTCCATCTGCCGGTACAAACCCGTGGATTGCTCGGAACTGCCGGAAATGATAAGTGGCGTCCTGGCTTCATCGATGAGAATGGAGTCCACTTCGTCCACGATGGCGTAATGGGGCGGCCGTTGCACGAGCTGCTGCGCATAAAATTTCATGTTGTCGCGCAGATAGTCGAAACCGAACTCATTGTTCGTGCCGTAGGTGATGTCCGCAGCATAGGCCTCTTTACGTTCATCATCACCCAGGCCATGCACGATAACGCCGACTGTAAGTCCCAAGGCGGCGTAAATTTCGCCCATCCAGCGCGCATCCCGTTTAGCCAGGTAGTCGTTGACCGTGACCACATGCACGCCCTTGCCCGTCAGCGCGTTGAGCACGACGGGCAGGGTGGCCACGAGGGTCTTCCCTTCGCCGGTCTTCATTTCGGCTATCTTGCCTTCATGCAGGGCCATGCCGCCGACCAGCTGCACGTCGAAATGGCGCATCTTCAGGCGGCGACGGGATGTCTCTCGCACCAGGGCGAACACTTCGGGCAACAGATCACCCAGGCTACGGCCTTCTTCGTGCTGTCCGCGGTAGTCCGCAAGGCGCAAGGGCAGTTCGGCATCCTCAAGAGACTGCATCTGCGGTTCAAGTTCGTTGATTTTCAGGACGAGCGGGCGGCATTTCTTCAAATAGCGCTGGTTTTTGGAGCCGAATATTTTTTTGAACAAATAAGAGAACATGGATACTCCATGGGTGACGGCATCAAAAAAAGGTACGCGAAAAGACCATAACTCTTTCAAGAATAGGGCGGAAAGCGCAAGTTGGCAATATGCGTCTGCCCTGTCCCGACGCCTGTTGTCTTGACAACAGGCGCTTTTCGTTGCATTTGTACCCGTGCCTTTGCGGTTTTTTTCAAAACTGCGGGGATTAAAGAGGAGGATACATGGCTAAAGAAGGCGCCATAGAAGTTGATGGTGTTGTGCAGGAAGCTCTGCCGAATGCCATGTTTCGCGTGGAATTGGAAAATGGGCACGAAGTGCTCGCGCATATTTCAGGTAAGATGCGTAAATTTTATATTCGTATTTTGCCCGGCGACAAAGTGAAGGTTGAACTTTCCCCCTACGATCTCACCCGCGGACGGATCACCTACCGGATGAAATAGCCTGTCTTGCTTCATCTTCTTGTATTGCCCGTGTCCCCGCGCCTGGGCGCTTTTTTTCGCCCTTCTGTCGCGCATCTTTCCTCTCTGTGTTCTGGACAAAGGGGCAGGCTTCAGGCATAGTAAAAAAAGTTTGTGATATTGGGGTGATAAAATCGCACTCAAGTGGGGTTGAGGTGCTTGACTGGCAAAAAAAGATATATTTCGACGAGCAGGACCGTGAACTTTTGGGTATGGTCAACCGTCTGCTCAACGCCAAAAGTGACGCCACGCTTGAACGCAAACTTTTCGATGCCAGCCTGCATCCTCATGGCATCATGTCTCTTGCTGCTTCGCGCGAAATGCGCATCGCCATGTCCGTTACCAGGCTGCTCAACAGTCTTGAAGTCGGACAGGCCGAAGATCGCCTGCATGCCCTGCAAGCCCTCCATGATCTCGTCCTGACTACAGCCCGGAGCGATCTGCGCCGTAATACGGCGCGTGTGCTCATCCAAACCATGAAGGAGCTGGTGCGCGCTTGCGGCGATGAACGTAAGCAGCTCATGCTGGCCCATGACTTCCGGCAAGCCGCCACCGGCAACCCCCACGTCGTGCGACGCCTGTTGCGGCGCTATCATTTGCTGGAAATGCCGGAAAACTGGAGCCAGTTGGCCTTTGATCACCATGTTCACGATGCCAATACGAAAGGCCGGAAAACGCCCACCCACCTGATCATGGATGCCTGGCTTAAAGGGATACGCTATCTTACCGTCATTTATTATAATCATGTTGAAGCTGAAGCTGCGCGTGAGCTTATGCAAGCCGCGGATATTATGGGTACGTCCGTACGTGTTGGCTTTGAATTCGCCTGTCCCTTCCGGGGGCGGTATGTGCATTTTATCTGGGCGCCACGTGGTTTTGCCAATGCAGAAGGTTTTTTGGATTTTTTGGCGGAAGCTCCGGTGCAGCATCTTATGCAGAAGGGGCGCGAAGCCTCTGCCTGGCAGCAGCAGTATGTTTACATGCTGCTGGAGAGGTGGAACACGCGCCATCGTTTCAGTGAAGGCGAACACT
>WRKB01000248.1 GCA_009778295.1 Betaproteobacteria bacterium
GTGGGCCGCCCGTTGGCCACTGGGCCTTGCGCCCGCCAAGGGTGGAATGTGGAGGAGCAGGCGCAGACGTTTGCGGTCCCTTGGCCGCTGCGACGATTTTCTCGAAAATCAGAGGTTCGAGCCAGTAATCGTGTGCGCCCAGAGTGAGATAACGGGAGGCGTCCTCCGCGTTGCCTTTTTCAGCAATGACGATAACCGGAGGAAAATTGGGGTCATCCGCGCCCACGGCCAGCAGGTCCTCAACGCGATAACCGGGAAGGATGGGGCGGGAGAAGACAATGCCCGGGCCCGACTGGCGAACGAAAACCGAAGCTCCTTTCAGGTTTTCGGCGATGCCGACCTCGTAGCCCGCATCCCGCAGTTGGGGATAGATGCCGGTAACGGAATGTGCCGGAGCAAGAAAAAGAATACGCCGCGTTGACATGTCCTGCTAATTTACCCGTAAATGGAGTGCATGGCAAGCAAAGAGGACGACAAACAGGGCTGACGCATCTCAATTTTGGATCTATGCAACGTTTGACGCTCCCGCCGTGCTCCCGGCCTTTTTGTATTGCGGGCAACGGACGAAGATGCCCCCAGCGGGAGGCAGGCCAAATTGCAATCAAACGGATTGCAATGCGGTTGTCTACGCGGCCAGCCTGCCCCGCAGAGGGATGGTCAGGGGCACTGTGACCAATATGATCAACGCCGCCACCTGCATAGCTTGGGGCACACCCACCCTGTCTCCCAGCAGGCCGTAAAAATATGGGGAAATGGCCCCGGCGCCGATAGTGGCCGTATAAAGGATGGCAAAGGCCCGGCTGTGCGCCTCCTTTTCCGCCAGTTCGGGCACACTGCCGTAAATAATCGAAGAAGTGCCGTTGAGAATCACCCCCAAAAATGGACACAGGCACAGCGCACCCCACAGAGGCAGGGGCACCATGGCGCAAATCAACAGAGCCGTAGCCGATTCGGTGATGATTATCGTTTTTATGGCTCCGGCCCGGGCGGCGATGATGCCGCAAAGCAGCTTTCCGGCAGCGCCGCCGGCGAAGATCAGGCTCAGGGCAATACCCAGGGTAGTCATGTCCGCACCCTTGCCGAGCAGCAAGAAGGGCAGAAAGGTAAGAAAGCCCATCCGTGTGGCGCTGTCCAAGATACCAATACCCATGAGGCTGGCAAAGGCCGCAGATATGAATCTGCCTCTCCGGACGGTCATTGTGCCGGATTTGTCTGCGGGTGAGCCGCTCAGGGGCACCGAATGCAGGATGCCTATGATCGCGAGGCCTGCTGCCAAGGCTGTCAGAGTCAAAATGCGCAGGGAGGATTGCCAGCTCACGTGGGCGATGAGGAAGGCCGCCAGCGCGGGAAAAAGCAGTTTCCCCAGGTCGCCGGTGAAGTTATAGGTTGAGAGGGCCACTCGGGAAGACTTGCCGCTGTAGGCATGAGATATTGCCGCAGAGGCCAAAGGATGCTGGGCGCTGGCCCCTATACCGCCCAGAATGAGGCAGACGGCGATCATCAGAAAAGAATCCGTCAGCGAACCGCAAAGCAAGGCCAGGCAGGTGAGCATAGCCCCACCCGCGAGAACGGAACGAAGCCCCAGTCCTCCTGCCAGAGAACCGGCAGGAATTTGGAACGCGGCCATGGCTCCGGAAAACAGGGCCTTCATCAGCCCCACCTGGGCGAAACTCAAGGAGAATATTTGCTGCCAAACCGGAAAGAACACATAAAGCATGTCGGTGAGACCATCGTTGGTCAGGTGCGCCAGACTGGCTGCCGCCAGAACCTTGCGACGGGAGGAAAGCTCCGCTTGCTCAGGGGCAGTTGAATCGGCCTTTGGCGTGGGCACATCGGAATGCTGCATGATGGGTTTCCCTTTTCATTGCCGCGGGTCAAAACGGCCCTGCGAAAGGTGTTGCATAGTGTTGCGCAAAAAATGTGCGGCCATTGCCAAGGCAAAACAGTAAGGCATAAGCCGGAGCCGCTCAAACGTAACAAGCGTGCTATACTGGAGCCGAAAAAATGGATGCGTCTTGTTCTTCAGGCGATTCTGGAATACTGTCAAGCGCAGTCAGGCACCGTGGCAGGAGCATTTTTGTGTATACCAAACCCTTCCTCAAGTGGGCAGGCGGGAAGTACCGCATTCTGGACAAGATTCTTCGGGAATTGCCGCCGGGTAAGCGTTTCGTGGAGCCTTTCGCCGGTTCATGCGCCGTGTATCTCAACGCCGATTTTCCCAGGGCGCTTATCTGTGATCTGGGCAGTGATCTGATCAATCTGTACAGGCATATCCAGCAGGAAGGCGAGGCTTTTATTCAGTATTGCGCCTCGTTCTTCACGCCGGAAAACAACACGCGCTCCGCCTATACGGCGCTTAGGGACAGGCTGAATGCCTCCACCGAGACAAGGGAACGGGGTGCCCTGTTGCTCTATGTCAACCGTCATGCTTTCAATGGACTCATTCGCTACAACTCCAAGGGCGGTTTTAATGCTCCCTTCGGTACATACAAAAAGCCCTATTTCCCCCTGGAAGAGTTACGGGCTTTTTACCGCAAAACACAGTCTACGGCTACAGTGTTCACGGCGGTGGATTTCCGCTCCATCTTCGATCACCTTGAGCCAGGAGATGTGGTGTATTGCGATCCGCCGTATGTGCCGCTTTCCCAGACCTCCAGCTTTACAGCCTATGCCGGGAATACCTTTGATGCACAGGATCAGCATGATTTGGCCGCGCTTGCCGGGGAGGCGCGGCAAAAGGGCATACACCTTGTTTTAAGCAATCACGATACGGAAATCACCAGAAAGCTCTATTCTTCGGCGGTTCTCAAGCGCTTCACCGTACAGCGGTTTATAAGCTGTGACGGCGGCAACCGGGAGGCAGCCCCGGAATTGCTTGCTGTATATGGGTAATGATTGCAGGGAGTGATGAAACAAAGCGCAGTGCCGTAACTTGGGCGGACTGTCACGGCAAAGTGAGACATTCCCTATAGCTGTAGCCGCTTGCAATCAAAAAGGATTCAATATAGTACCCGGAGCATGAAGTAAGGAGAATCTCCATGCAGGAAAAAATACGTATCGGCTGGATCGGCACAGGCGTCATGGGCGCATCCATGGCCGGGCATCTGCTCAAGGGCGGCTACCCGCTCAACGTGTATAACCGTACCCGGCACAAGGCCCAGGCGCTGCTCGACGCTGGTGCGCAATGGCTGGATTCGCCGCAGGAAGTGGCGCGGATTTCCGACATCGTCTTTACCATCGTGGGCTATCCCCATGATGTGGAAGAGACGATTCTCGGTGAAAGGGGCGTATTGTCCGGCTTGGGCGCAGGCGGTATCACGTGTGATATGACCACCAGCAGTCCCGTGCTTGCGGAGCGTATCGCGCAGGCTGCAGAAGCCAAAGGCTGTGCGGCCCTGGATGCGCCGGTAACGGGCGGAGATGTGGGCGCGCGCGACGCCACGCTCTCTATCCTGGTCGGAGGGGATGTAGCGGCATTTGAGCGGGTTAAACCTTGTTTTGACCTCATGGGCAGGCGCGTCACGCATTTCGGCAAGGCCGGCATGGGACAGCAGGCCAAGCTTGCCAACCAGGTAGCCGTGGCTGGACTTATGTTCAGCGTGTGTGAATCCCTGCTGTATGCCCATGAGGCCGGGCTTGATGTCCGCGCCTGGCGCGATACGGTCAGCAGCGGCGCTGCGGGCAGCACAGCCCTGAATAATCTCGGTCCCCGCATTTTGGACGGTAACTTTGCGCCGGGCTTTTACAGCGCGCATTTTCTGAAGGACCTGGAACTGTGCGTAACCGAATGCCGCCGCATGAATCTCGTATTGCCCGGGCTTGGACTGGCTGAACAATTGTATCGCCTGATGGTGGCCAACGGACGCGGCCAGGATGGCACTCAGGCCCTGATGATCGCGTTGGCAGCGCTTTCAGGCCGTGAATGGACCGGTGTGAAATAATCCGGGTGAAAATACTCCAGGAGACAGCTATGCTCAGCAAAGCGATGAACAAAAATCTCAACGAACAGGTAACATGGGAATTCTACTCCGGCTATCTATACCTTGGCATGTCCGCCTATTTTCAGGAAGCGGGCCTGCCCGGCTTCGCGCACTGGATGCGCATACAGGCGCAGGAAGAATTGAGCCACGGAATCCTCTTTTATAACTTCACCCTCGGGCGTGGCGGCAGCATCAAGCTGGCAAACATCGACGCGCCCGCGGCGGGATACAAAAATACCCTTGATGTCTTTGAAAAGACGCTGGCGCACGAAAACGCCGTTACCGCCCGCATCAACAAACTTGTCGGCCAGGCCAGGAAGGAGGAAGATTTCGCAACGGATATCTTCCTGCAATGGTTTGTCTCCGAGCAGATTGAGGAAGAAGAAAATGTGACCGGCGTGCTGAACAAGCTCAAGCTTATCAAAAACGATGGCCAGGGCTTGCTGATGCTTGACAAGGAGCTTGGCGCGCGTACGTTTACGCCGCCGCCGGCGCTTATGGGGAGCGGTGCATAAAGGATTTGCGGGCAAAAGCAGAGCAGTGTGACATTTTTAGCGGGACATTGCTCTATCTGAGTCGCTCCGGAATGATATCCTGGTTGAGCCTGTCGCGGCTTAAGGCGGCCCGGTCGCCTCTGCGCAGCAGGTCCACGTGCCTTTTATACATGTCCACCCGGTAACGCAGCGCCTGGGCGAAATCGTCATTTTGTTTCTGTTCGTCTTTTACGCCCTCAAAGGCGGCGTCCAGCACATCGCGCGGAAAGACCGCGCTGTCCTCGACCCGGGAGCGGTAATAGTCCAGCGAGGCGGTCACCCCTTTGTCCATGAGGTTCATGGAGTTCAGGACGCTTTTCAACGCATCGTCCACATCCAGATTCAGGCCCTTGGCGACGGCTTCTTCTTTTTTCTTTTGCAGTTCAGTGAGCTTATTTTTAATCTCCCATCTTCGGATGGCGTAATTATGAATCGATTCCAGAATGTAGCTGGAACTGCGCACCAGTTCCAGGGCAGCCTGGGCGCGCTGGCGTTCCAAGACGATGTTGCTGTCTTTGATTTGCGCGCGTAGCGCCTGTAAACGCTGTTTTTCCGAAGGCGATTGGGCCTGGGGCAGCAGACGGTCAATTTCTTCTAGCGGGTTGACCTGAAAATCAGCGGGCAGCGTGGTTTGTTCTCCGGCCTTGAGCCACTCCCTGTGCAGCAGATCCGGGCGGGGGCCGCCAGGCGTGTTGATGCCGGACAGCACGAGACGAAAGCCAAGATCCTTGGCGCGCACCGGGCCGTCCGCCTGGAAGAAGGCCACTTCTTCCCGGCGTCCGGGCATAATTTCCAACTGGCCGGAAAGGAAACTGCCGCCTTTGCGCACGAAGCCTCCGGCGGTGCCGTGCAGGCGCCCCCCAAGTGAGAAACGGAAAGGATCAAGCGCCATTTCCGCTACATTCCCCGCCGTGTCATGCAGACCGAGCGGGTTGGGCTTGCGCGAGCCGATACGCAAGGGTTTTTCTTCGATCCGGGCTGCATTTTCCGGACGAAAGACCGCATAGTCGGTGTAGTTGTCTCCGGCTTCACGCGGAAAGAAATCTTCCTGGCTCAGGGACAGGCGCTGTACCATATGGCCGCCGCGCGCGGCGTATTCCCATTCCACTTCCGTGGGCAAACGCAAAAAACCCACGTTTTTGGCATCGCCTTGAAAGTGCGGCAGGCTGGCCGGCTCCTTGGCCAAGAGCCAGGAGGTATATCTGGCGCTGAAATCAACGGCTTCGTACCAGGAAATGCCGGTTATGGGCAGGGCGTCGTCCGGTGTGAGCGGTTCGTCCGGGTTTGGACAAGCGTTGCGCATGACGCTTCGCCATTGCAAACGCGAAACCTCGTATTTGCCGATCAGATAAAAATGATACTGGCCTTTGGGCAGCTTGGCGCGCCAGCTTTCAGGCAGATCCGCCGCGGCGAAAGGACCGGAAAGGGCCGTGTTGTGGCGCGCGTCGTAATAGCCGCGATCCTGCCCGCCGCAGTTGTCACAGCCGAAACGGCTCTCCATATCCCACAAAAATCCCTGGGCGGGCACGGCCGCTACCCGCATTGCCATACCTATGCCGCAGGGCATGGGCAGAACGATGTCCGCTGGATCCTGAACGGGGTTCCAAGCCTCGACAAGCCGCACTTCGTCCTTGGCTTTAAGCGCCGCTGCGGCCGGAAATGTCAGTGGCGGCAGGAGAGCGATGCATATGGCAAAAAGTGCGGCGTGACTGGCACGTTTCATGGTTTTTCCTGGGGGTATGTTCACTGAATATGCAAATATTCATACTCCGAGGAATATAAGTGCGCAATACACATGCAAAATGGACATCCACCGCCAGATACGATACAGGTGGAGTTGCCGCGCGCTCCGGACATTACGGGTAAGGTGGCGGATGGCGGCAAAAAGCAAACAGGAACGGCTGACGAAGGGTACGACATGAACGGCGAAGGAATACGCGATTACCGCTGGGTTGTCATAGGCGACATTCATGACGGCAGTATAGACTCGCTTGCCGAGATTCCTGAACTCGCCGGGGCCGATGGACTCATTATTACAGGGGATATCACCAATATCGGCGGTGCGTTCGAGGCGGCGCGGGTACTAAGCGTCGCGCGCATGCACGCCCCGGTCGTGGCGGCCCAGATCGGCAACATGGACAAGGCGGAAGTGGCGGAGTTCCTCAACAAGGAAGGCGTCAACATTCATGCAGCCGTGCGCCCGCTGGCGCCGGGATTGGCCGTTATGGGCATCGGCGGGTCCACGCC
>WRKB01000249.1 GCA_009778295.1 Betaproteobacteria bacterium
TCAGACCCGCCCCGGCCAGCACGCCGCTGGCGAAGAGCAGGGAATCGCCCGGTAAAAAAGGCGTGACGACAAGGCCGGTTTCGCAAAAGACGATGCAGAAGAGAATGGCGTAGATCCATGTCCCGTAACTGGACGCCAGTTCGAACAGATGCCGATCGATGTGCAGAACGAAGGAAAGACAATAACTGACAAGTTCCATGCGCTTCCGTGTTCCTCCGGCAGCATTGCCGCCTGGGTACTCCGTTACAGTCGGAGATGAAGAGTATGCCCCGGTCGGAGTCCAAGCAATTTTGCGGCGGAAGCGCGGTTGCAGGCCAGTTCCAGGTAGCCCTGGCTGCCGGGGATGATGCCCACGGCATTCTGGGGCATTTGTGCATAGCAGGAATAGAGGGAAACATCCATATGGTATTGCTGAAGATGGGGTTTTTGCGCCTCAAGCGGCTCATTCCATTCTTCCGCATTCAGATTCAGCACCACATTGCCGAAGCTGTCCACATGCAGCACTGTGGCCTTGACGCCGTCTTCCGTACGTACCGGTTCACTCCAGGCGGACGAGCGCAGCTCGGCCATGGCCACCGGATCGCCGAAAGCGTGGATATCTTCGCCCAGCGCCAGCCTGGCGCCCAGAGGCGCAAGAATGTCCCTGCCGTGAAAGGTCTTGCTGAGCGCGGGCAGACCCAGATCCCGGCGTACACGCTGCGGATCAATGCTGACCAGCCCGTCCCAGATGTAATTTTTTGCGACAAGTGACAGAAAACCATTGTTCGGGGCAAGGCAGACACGTTCTCCGGAGTGCAGGCAAAGCAGCGTGCGTTCAGAGCCGACGCCGGGATCGACGACGATCAGGCAGATGGGCAGCGGCGCGTAGTAGGGCAGGCTGCTGACCAGAAAAAATGCGCCTGTGCGTACATCATGCCGGGGTACGGAATGAGAAAGATCCAGCACCCTGACATCCGGAGCTAGGCTGTGGAGTACCCCGCGGATTTGGCCAACGTACGGGTCGTTGAGGCCCAGGTCGGTCAAAAGTACGATGTACGGGTTCACAGGTGGCGTTCTCCCAAACTCAGATTCAAGGAAAGGGTATACAGAGAGTGGAAAAAGTCGACATATTCCACATGTACGCCCTCCGGAACACGCAGGCGGGCGGGGGTGTAGTTGAGTATCGCGCGCACTCCGGCGTCGATCAGGTGCTGCGTCGCGCGTTGTGTGCGTTCCGGCGGAGTGGTGAGAATGCCGATTTCTATGCCGAGTTCCCGTACCTTCTCGTTCAGGCGTTTGGTGCAGATGATTTCGGTACCTTGCACAATTTCGCCTATTTTAAAAGGGTCGCAATCAAAAGCGGCGACCACATGGAAATTACGTTGTTTGAACTCGGGATGGTTCAGGAGCGCCCGCCCCAGATTGCCGATGCCAACCAGGGCCACGTTCCACTGCCTGTGTATGCCGAGAGCAAGGGAGATGCTCTCGAGAAGCTTTGCGATATTATAGCCGACTCCGCGCACGCCGAATTCGCCGAAGTAGGAGAGGTCTTTGCGTACTTGTGAGGCGTTGACGTCGCAGGCTTTGGCCAAAGGTTCGGAGGACACGACTTCTATGCCTTCCCTGGCCATGCTTTCCAGTTCTTGGATGTACATGGAAAGGCGCCCGATAGTCACCCTGGGGATATGCCCATGTTTCATATGGTTATGCTGGGTAATAAAAGGAGGGGAGCCTGCGCCCCCCTCTTAAAGAAAAGATACAGTCCGATGCGGAAGTTGGGCAGTATTTGAAAATCCCCAAAAGCTCCGCAGGGATTTGCCTGTGAATTCTTGCCGCGAGCTTGTCACGGGCTGCTCTGCCCGCCGCCAAGCGTCAAACGCTCTAGCCGAGGGGCTTTACGAAGAGCAGGATCAGGCTGATAACCAGGGCGTAAATGGCCAGAGATTCGACAAAGGCCAAGCCGAGGATCAGCGTGCCCATGATTTTGCCGCCGGCGTCAGGATTGCGGGCTGTTCCTTCGCAAGCGCCTTTGAGACCGATGCCCTGGCCGATGCCGCAACCGCAGGCGGCGATACCGATGCCGAGAGCCGCGCCAAGGGCAATGGTGCCGAGAGCGGCGGAATCGGGGGTCGCGGCGAAGGCCACGGCGGCCAGGGAAAGCAGCGCAACGGTGTTGAGGGCGATCATCACGAATTTACGCATTCTATACTCCTTACATACAGTTATATGTTTTGGTCCGAAGACCATTCCCCCAAGGGATTTTTTACATCCGCCCCCGTTAGTGGGCGTGATCCAGGGCGCCTTTCAGGTAGTACATGGCCAGCATGAAAAAGATAAAGGCCTGCAGGCATTTCGCCAGAAGGAACAGGGCGTAGATGGGCAGGGTGCTTACCATGGGCGCCATGACAAAGAACAGGATCAGCACTGTTTCTTCACCTCGGATGTTACCGAAAAGACGGAGGGTGAGAGAAACAGGGCGTGTAAGGTGCGATACGAGTTCAATCGGCAGCATGAGCGGTATCAGGGCTTTTTGGGGGCCGAGGAAGTGGTGGATGTAATGTCCGCCCCATCGCTGTATGCCCACATATTGGTAATAGAGGAAGACGAAAACCGCCATGCCCACGTTGGTGTTTATGTTCGCCGTGGGCGCATCGAAACCGGGAATGAGCCCCATGAGATTCATGCCGAGGATATAGATGAACAGCCCCGCAAGCACAGGCACAAAACGCCTGCCTTCTTCGCCGAGCGTTTCAACGATCTGGTTTTCCAGCCCGCCGACGAGAACTTCCGCAAAGTTTTGCGCGCCTCCGGGGACCAGGGTAAGCCTCCTGCGCACAATCCCGGCAAAAATAAAGAGCAGGGCCATGCCGATCCATGTGTAAAACACATGCTTCACTTCGACGCTTTGCCCCATGATGGTCATTTCGTCCATGTGCAGCTTAGTGGAAAGTAGGATCGGATGCGGCAAACCACCAGCCATATCAGGCCTCCTTTTGTCGATTGCGCTGTTCGGCAAGCCACGCAAGGGAAGTGGCCGCCAAAAGCCCCATGGCTCCTGTTATGCCGGCTGTGATAGCCCAAACAGACGCCTCAAGCCATACCAAAATTCCGTACAGGAACAGGGCCGAAAGCGCAAGCCGAAGATTGGAGCGCACCAGCAGGCCTATGAGCAGTGTCTGTGAATAGGCCGACAGGGAAAGCCCCTGGATAAAGCGCGCCAGTCCGTAAAAGTTCCAGGCAATCAGCGAGGCCCCCGCCGCAAACCACAAAAGCCAGGATGTCAGCGGCAGAAGACAGATACCAAGGAGCAGCAGCGGCACGGAAAAAAGCAATTCGTTACGCATGACAAGCCGCACTTCCGGGCGGTGGAAGCCCCGCTGCCAGAGCAGTGCGTCAAGCCGGTGGGTCAATGCCTTGAACACGTGATTCCCGCGTCTCCCCGGTAATCTTCCGGGCATCTTCATACACCAGCCTGAAACCGCTGATAATCCCGAGGAGGAAGAAGACAGCCTTCATCCAAGGATCCGTGCCAAGCCAGTCATCAAGAAAATACCCGATACCGAAACCTACCGCCGGCCCTGAAACCAGATGCAGACCCATTGTGCCCGCGCCAGCCAGGATGCCCACGCTTTTCTTCATGCCTTCCGGGCGGGAAATCTTCATTTTTTGGCTCCCCTGCCCGCCCCATGGCATTATTTTCTGGATGCTCCGTTCGGCGTTGAGGCGGCTCCTCCAGAGCAGTGTACCTTTGAAAATATCACATTGATCAAGTGTACAATGCTTTCAATGCCATGTGGGACTTGTTCAGGAGTACCACAGCGCGGCTGCTGCGTCAATCCGCCGTGTGAAAAAAAACACAGGAGCTTGCCGGACGGGGGGCTATAAGGTAACATGCCATAAAGAAAAAAGACGAAGGTGCCGATACGATTGTCAGGCGATTCCCGCGCGCCGTGCTGGTCGGGAGATGGGTATCTCCGGATTTTGCGTGGTATATCGGGAGTCTTTTGTCGGAGGGGGTCGTGACGAACGCGTCCATTCATGTGCGTACCATGCTGCGCCGGTACGAGCGTCAATTACTTAACGCACGCAGGCTGGCGCGGTACCGCATGGCTCTGCGCCTGGCCCAGGGGGATGCGGCTCCCCCGGAACCCGAGGAAATACGCCGCCGCCGTATGGTGGAGAAGGTGGCCAGGGAATTGTATGAACACTTGCTTTTTACCGGGAGCGAAAATCCTGTTGCCGAGGGCATCCGCGAGGAGCTTTCCGTGAGTGCCGGAGCGCACTTGCATTTCCGGTATACTCCAGGCGAAGCTGCCCTGCAGCTTATCCGCGAAGGAAGTTCAGGACCGGAGAAAGTCAGCCAGCATGAAAAGGCGCGGCTCCTGGATAAGCTCTGGCATATTACCTTGGCCAAAGTTGATGAAACCATGCTGTGACGGGGATGTGCAGCAGAATTTTGGCATATAATTTGCATATTTCAACGGGCGCTTGGCGCGTTGACGGATGGACAGGCTACCCGAGCCAGCGGAGGAAGCTTTATGGATATCAAGGGATTGAACACGCAGACACTCAACGGTTACCGTCCTCAGGCGGAACGTACGGAAGACGCGGCGGCAGCCAAATTGGCAAAATCCAAAATTGCGCACTCGGGCGGCGAGAGCGATACCCTGCGGCTTTCGCACGAAGCCAGGCTGCGCACCACGGCCCGCAGCACCGCCATGCAGGCGGACGATGTACGTCAGGAACGCGTGGACGACCTGAAAAAGCAGGTCGCGGACGGGACATATCAAGTCGATACTACAAAGACAGCCACAAAGCTCTTGCAGGAGGAGTCGGATATTTTCCGCCCCGGAGCGTGATCCTTTCGAGACGCTCCATTTGGCTCCGTCCGCCGGGAGGGGCATTGCGCCCAGCCTCCGCGCGCCTTACTTTTCATGGCAGCATTTCTTGGTCAGCATCTTGCGCACGGCTTTGGGCACGATGCCTTTGACGGATTCTAGGGCCGCCATGCGACGCATGATGCCGAGCTGATCCTGCAAGGGAATGCGCTTCGGGCAGACGTCTTCGCAGGCAAGCAGCCCCATACAGCCGAACACGCCGGCATCGTTGCCGATGACCTCGTAAAAATCCTCGGCGGTGCGTTCGTCGCGTGGGTCCATATAAAAACGCGCCAGACGGTTGATGGACGCCGCGCCTATGAAATCTTCGCGCATCAGGGCCGTTCCGCACGCGGCCACGCAGCAGCCGCACTCAATACAGCGGTCAAGCTCAAAAATTTCATTGGCCAGCGTATTGCTCATGCGCTCTTCCTCGGCCTTGGATTCAAAGGTTTTGGAGGTGTGTATCCAGGAGCCGAGTTTTGCCCAGGTCTGACGGAACCACACTCCCGTATCCACGGAAAGATCGCCTACCAGCTTGAAAAACGGGAGTGGCTGGAGGATGATGTGATCGGGCAGCCCCTCGGTCTGGGTGTGACAGGCCAGCCCCGGACGGCCGTTGATGACCATGCCGCAGGAACCGCATATGCCCGCCCGGCAGCAGAAGTCGAACTGCAGGGAAGGGTCCGAGGTCTCACGGATCTGTGTAAGGGCGATGAACAGGGTCATGCTTCGGGTTTCTTCCAGGTGAAAGTCCTGCATATGGGGCCGGGAATCGGGATCCAGCGGATTATAGCGAAATATTTCGATATGGAGTTTACGTCCCATGGCTAGATTCCCTTGCCTTCGCTGCCGAAGGGCTTGATTTTATTTTGCGGAATATCGGCGGAAATAATTTTGCCTCCGCCGTAGCCGCGCTCTCCCGGGGGTATCTCAAACCAGGGCGAAACTTCTTCATAGGTCAACACGGGCAGACTTTCTCCTTCCTTCCAGGTTGCCAGGGTACGGTTGAGCCAGTCGCGGTCATTGCGTTCAGGGAAGTCCTCACGGGCGTGCGCGCCACGGCTTTCCGTCCGTTGAAGCGCGCCGTAGGCGGTACACAGAGCCAGTTTGATCATGCCGGGAACACGCAGGGCCATGGAAAGTTCCGGCGAGAATCCCACGTTTCCAGCTTGCAAGCCGACGTGTTCCGAGCGCTCGAGAAGCTTTTGCAGTTTTTCCACGCCTTCGGCGAGGTCCCTGCCATTGCGGAAGATGCCCACATGATCCATCATGACGTCCTGCATCGCATCACGCAGAACGAAGCAGTTTTCGTTGCCCTTGCTGCGCGAAACGAGGGCGTCTATTCGTCCTTGGACCTTGGCTGCCGCCTCTTTTAACGCTTGGCTGGAGAAGAAGGATGTCGTCTCGCCTTGCAGGAATTCCACTATCTTCCGGCCGACAACGCTGCCCGCGACAACGGTCTCCGCAAGCGAGTTTCCGCCGAGGCGGTTGAAGCCGTGCATATCCCAGCAGGACGCTTCCCCCGCGCTGAACAGGCCGGAAAGGCCGTAGGCCGCGCCGTCCTTGTTCGTGCGTACGCCGCCCATGGAATAGTGGTGGGTGGGGCGCACGGGAATAAGCTGGTGGAGGGGATTCACCCCCAGAAAATTGTTGCAGATGTCGTACACTTCCCGCAGGTTTGTGGTGATGTGCTTTTCGCCGAGATGGCGGATGTCAAGCCAGAGGTGATCACCATACGGGGATTTCACACCCAGGCCTTTGCGCATATGTTCGGTCATGCGGCGGGAAACCACGTCGCGCGAGGCCAGTTCGGCTTTTTCCGGCTCATAATCGGGCATGAAGCGGTATTCGTTGACATCCAGCAGGGTACCGCCATCGCCGCGGCAGCCTTCGGTCACCAGGATGTCCGTCGGCACGGTGCCGGTGGGATGAAACTGGATGGCCTCCATATTGCCCATCGGCACAATGCCTGTCTCCAGGG
>WRKB01000250.1 GCA_009778295.1 Betaproteobacteria bacterium
AATGGTGCCGAGGGACAGAATTGAACTGCCGACACGGGGATTTTCAGTCCCCTGCTCTACCAACTGAGCTACCTCGGCGGCAGGGGAGATTCATACGCAAAGAGAGGGATTCTGGCAAGCGTTTTTTGCGCGTTTGCAGCTTCCACGCGCATGCGCGAAGCATCGCATGCTTTCATTGACTTTTTTATGCTTTGTACCACAATAGCACCCGGAGCATGAAGTATTGAATGCTCCGAATACGTGGCGGGCGCGGGGCCAAAGCAAGGCAGCGGGCGGAGCGCGCCGCAAACCGCATGTTGCGTTCAGCGATTTTGAGCGGAAAATACCGTATCTGCCGCTCCCGGTGTTATCGCCTGGCCTGGTGTTGGGGTATCCATGAAACGCCTTTTTTGCGGCCATATATCAAGAACGCTGTACTTCGTCGTCTTCATCTCCGTGCTCCCCGCACTGGGGATTATCCTGTACACGGGGCTGGAAACCATTGAAAAGGAGCGCAGCAGCGCCCTAATCAAAGCGTCCGAGCTGTCCGAATCCCTGCTGGAACAGCAAACGCTCATCCTTGACAGCGCCCGTGTCTTGCTCATGACCCTTGGCCAGGCCGAGGGTGTACGGGAGGAAAACCTCGAATCCTGTCTCGCCCTGCTCAACAACATTCAAAGACGTTCTCCGCGCTTCCCGGAATTCATGATTGTGAAAAACGGCGGTGTCATTTTCGCCGATACGCTGCCTCAGAATATGGGGGAGAATATCAGGGACCGGCAGTATGTGCAGGACGCGCTGAACAGTAAAGATTTTACGGTGGGGGATGTCACGCGGGGGCCTGACGGCCGTCCCTTGCTGCCCTGCGCCTATCCCCTGCTCGATCCCAAAGGTGAAGTGCATCTGCTTATCGTTGCGATGGTGAACTTCCCCGACAGGGTCTTCAATCCCGCTGCACTGGGGCTGTTCGGCTCCAGCCGCGTCACGCTGCTGGATCGTAACGGCCACGTCATCATTTCTTTGCCGGAAAGTCCGAGCTTCGCACCTGGAGAACGTCTGCCATCGCAAGAATGGCGCAAGCTGGCAACCGGCCGACAAAAACAGGGCCTCGGCACTCTCGGGGAAGCTGGCAGCCGGGATGAACAGCTGGTGGCCTATACGCGCGATCTCGGCGGAGGCGCAAAAATTCCCCTCATGACACTCTTGTTCAGCGTGCAAACCAAAGATATCTACGCCGTCGCGAATGCACATCTTTTCAGGCTGCTGGCACTTTTGAGCCTGACGACGCTGCTTACCCTCGGCATGGTCTTTATGTTCGGCAAGCTGGCGCTGGGCAATCCGGTACGGCAGCTCTTGAAGGCCAGCCGCAGCATGGCTGCGGGTGATATTCCGGAAGACTCCTACGATGCCGACATAGGCGGCGAACTGGGAGAGCTGGCGCACGGCTTCGACGCGATGGCGAAAGAACTGGCGCAACAGCAGATGCTTCTTATCGGCGCCAGGGAACAGGCGGAACAGGCAAACCAGGCAAAAAGTTCTTTTCTGGCGAATATGAGCCACGAAATCAGAACGCCGATGAACGCCATCATTGGCATGACGTATCTGACGCTTAAAACGCCACTTAGCACCAATCAGCGAGAATACCTGGAAAAAATCAACAACGCGGCCAGCAATCTGCTCGGCATCATCAACGACATTTTGGATCTTTCGAAAATTGAGGCCGGCAAGTTGAACATGGAAAAACTGCCGTTCAGGCTCAACGAGGTATTCGAGCATGTTCAGACAGTCGCCGGGCACCGGGCTCAGGAAAAAGGGCTGGAACTCCTCTTTACCCTGGATGCCGACGTTCCACAGCAGCTTGTCGGCGATGCCCTTCGCCTTGGGCAGGTGCTGGTAAACCTGGTAAACAACGCTATCAAGTTCACCTCCCAGGGCAAAGTGGAGATTGCCTGCGCGGCGCAGAACACGCGAAGCAGCAATACGATTTGCCTGCTGTTCGAGGTGCGGGATACCGGTATCGGCATGAGCCAGGAACAGCAGGCCAGGCTTTTCAGCCCTTTCACCCAGGCGGACAGTTCCACCACCCGCAAATACGGCGGCACGGGCCTTGGTTTGGCCATCACCAAACATATTGTGGAACTCATGGGTGGCACGGCTTCGTTGCGGAGCGAACTTGGCAGGGGAACCACCGTCAGCTTCAGCGCTGTCTTCGATTTGGAAAACGAAGGAAAAGAGGTCGGAGCCTTCAATGCTTCGCCAGAAGGCAAAAATGCCCGGCCCGCGCCAACTGGAACGGGTCCTTGTTTCAAGGATATCAGATTGCTCCTGGTGGAAGACAACGAGATCAACCAGGAAATCGCCAAGGAATTTCTGCTGGAGTTGGGAATTACGCCGTCTATCGCCAACAACGGCCAGGAAGCTCTGGACATCTTCGAAAACGCGCAGTTCGATCTTATTTTGATGGATGTGCAGATGCCGATAATGGATGGATTTGAGGCCACGCGCCGTATCCGTTCCAGCGGCAGGCCAGGTGCGGATACTGTTCCCATCCTGGCCATGACCGCCAACGCCATGATCGAAGACCGCATCAGCAGCCTCGAGGTGGGCATGAACGACCACCTTGCCAAGCCCTTCAAGCCTGACCAGCTTAAGGAACTGATCTGTCGCTGGACCCGGCGCGATACCCCCGCCGCCTCTTCCTGATTGCTCCCTTTCCGGCGCAAACAGCAGACAAAAAAACCCTTACCCGGCGCTTCCTTATATTTTTTGTAGAAAATAAATATAGTAGTAAATAAAAAAGCATCCGTCATTTTTTCCGATTTTTCGGGCAGTCATGACTTGCGTATTATGGGTTTTCAAGCTAAAAGCATCAGCCAGTCGTTGGCGCACAAAAATAAAAAATATTCGGAGGCTTCCTGATGAGAACTCTTCCTGTTTTCTTTGCCGCAGCAGCGTTGGTTTTGGGCAGCGCCTTTGCCGCCATGGCTGCACCCCTGGCAAATTGTTCAAAAAAGGTGGAAAGTTTTGATTTTGTCGTGGACTATTCCGGTTCCATGATGATGAGCTACCCCAAGCTGAAAAAAGTCAAAATGGAAGTGGCAAAAAGTCTGATGCTCAGCATCAACGACAAAATTCCCTCTTTGAACTATGATGGTGGCCTGCATACCGTTGCTCCCGCCTCCACCATCCTGCCGCAGGGCGTTTGGGATCGCGCCGCTCTGGCCAAGGGCGTCGCCAAGCTCCGCTCCAACTTCGACATCGTTGGCCGTTTGACCCCGATGGGCGATGGCTTAAAAGCCCATGAAGGTACGTTTGCGGGCATGAAACGCAAAGCCGCCGTCATCTTCTTCAGCGACGGCGACAACAACCGCGGTTCGGACCCGGTGGCTGAAGTCCAGAGCCTGTACCAGACCCAGCGCGATCTGGTGGTGCATATCGTCTCTTTTGCCGACACCAAGAACGGCAAAGCAACCCTGGACAGAATTGCGGCTCTCAACAAGGACTGCGTGTATGTGGACGCCTATGAGCTGGCCACTAACGAAGCCGCCCTTGACAAATTCGTGAAGGAAGTTTTCTGCGGCGCTGAAGATGAAGTCATCGTGCTGCGCGGCGTCAACTTCGCGTTCGATTCCTATGCCTTGGACAACAAGGCTATGGGCATCCTCAACGAAGCCGCTACCCTGATCAAGAGCAAGCCCGGCACCCCGGTCTCACTCCAGGGCTGGACCGACTACATCGGTTCCGATGAATATAATGCGAAACTCTCCCAGCATCGCGCCGATTCCGTAAAAAGCTACCTGATCAAGCAGGGCGTGCCCGCCTCCCGTCTCACCGCCATCGGCAAGGGCAAGTCCTACAAGTATGACAACAAGACCGCCGAAGGGCGTTATATGAACCGCCGCACTGAAGTGTTGACAGACTAAGCGGGGGAATCTTTTATGCGCGGCCGCAGGCTCGACAGTTCGGCGCCTGCGGCCGTGGCGCTGGTGTCTCTTGTTCCTTCTCTCCATTGTGTATAATTTTGCCCGGCGTTCGCGCCGGGCTTTTTACTACAGGGATGCTCCATGAAATTTTGGATACCGCTGCTCATCGTCTTCTGTATGGCCGCGTTCATCTGGCCCGCCGGAATGGCCGGCGCTACGGGTGATACTGTCACCGTGCAGCAGGGGCAAAGTCTCAGCGCCATTGCCGCCCAGCATAAAGTCAGCGTTGCCCAGCTTTGCCAATGGAACAAATTGAGTTCTCCGGACAAGGTAAGGGTGGGACAAAAACTGTATATCCGGTCTCCGGAAGCCGGGAGCGCCGTGGGAAACGCTCCGGCCGCTTCTGCTCCCGCAGAGCCGGTTCCGCCTCCGGCCAAAGATGTCAGGCAGGCGAAAAAACCAACTCCCGAATCGACAACGGCGGCTTCTGGCGCGGTGGAAATGCGCGCTCCGGACGGTGTGCCCGAAAAAGTCAGGCTGGAACTGGCCGACGTGGGCAGAACCCTGGTCAACAACGCAGCCAGAAATATCATGCCCAACATCAAAGCCAAGGCGGTGGCTCCGGGCGGCAGTGACGGCTATGTGGCCAGCTATACGGAAGTTGATGCCTCGAACATCCGGACGGAAGTCCTCCCCTCCAGTGAATCCGGAAAATACGTCGGTTCAATCCGCTATGTAGAAAATCAGTATGAATGCCCGGGCAAGAGCAAGGCCGACGCCTTGCAGGCCGAATGCCATGTGGTCAAATCCCGGCGGATGAACGAGCTTATCCGCTACGAAAAAGGCAAATGGAGTTATTAGAGCGTCAAGTTCCCCGCTCTCAGCAATGGATTCCGCTCTGTGAGCAAAAAGAAACACCCCTCTCCTTGTCCTTCGCCCCTGGAATTGCATTTGCCCCAGGGGGGCGTGGATACCCATGCCCATCTGAACATGGAGGATTTCAGCGCAGATCTGCCGGCTACGCTGGAACGGGCCGTTGCCAGCGGCGTATCTTATATCGGAAATGTCCTGCTATCTGTCGAGGAATATGAGCAGAGCCGCCCGCTTTTTGCCGACTGTCCGCAGGTTTTTTTCATCCTCGGCATCCATCCCAATGAAAGCGCTCAGTATGGTCCGGACACGATTTCCAGATTACGCGGCCTTGTCTATGGCGATGCGCGTATCCGCGCCATCGGCGAAATCGGGTTGGATTTTTTCCGTGACTATTGCCCGGCGCGAACGCAGGAAAAAACCTTCCGCGCACTTCTGAAGCTGGCGCGGGAAGTGGAGCGTCCCGTGGTCATCCATTCTCGGGAGGCGACGCAAGCCACCCTGGTTGTGTTGGAAGAAGAAAAATTCAAAGGGTATCCCCTGCTCTGGCATTGCTTTGGCGGGGACACGGCCCTTATGGAGTATATTGTCCGGCAAGGCTGGCATCTTTCC
Organism: Betaproteobacteria bacterium; assembly: GCA_009778295.1. GTDB lineage: Bacteria > Desulfobacterota > Desulfovibrionia > Desulfovibrionales > Desulfovibrionaceae > WRKB01. The sequence goes on from WRKB01000250.1 coordinate 5,385, forward strand.
ATCCCCGGACCTGTGGGATATCCTGCCAACAAGGCATTGCGCGAAGCAGCCCGCAACGTGCCGCTGAAACGCCTGCTCCTGGAGACGGATGCCCCCTATCTTGCGCCCCTGGAATGGCGAGGCAAACGCAACGAGCCTGCCTTCACCGTCTTCACCGCTGCCTGCATCGCCCGCGAACGCGGCATGGAGACAGCGGACCTGTGGACAAGCTGTGGCGAAAACGCCCGGCGCTTCTTCAGCCTGTAAACCCGTCCAGCTACAGCTGTCCTGTCGCCGGTTCCGCAGTTTTTATCGCCTGCTTCTTCCTGCCCTCTTTATCCTTGCGGTTTTTTTCCCGACCTTTTGCCGTTGCCGACGCGCGCTGCCCGTCAGCCTGCCGCGCTGTTTCCGCCTTCGCTGGTCGCTTCACCGGCGCCTGTACTCTTTCCATCAATATTTTGAAGCCATTACGGGAGGATGTGGCGTAACTCGGCTCCAAAATCAAAAAATCCGTACCCAGGCGCATGAAATGATACACGGCACCGTCCGTTTGCAAAGCCAGCTCGGCCTGCGCATCTAACAGAACCTTGAGCTGCCGGCCTTCACTGCGGACATAGCCTCCGCTTTCCGAACGCGATATTTCCACCATTTTCCCGGCGTCCAGATCAAACTCGGCGTCATAATAGAAAAGTTCGTTCATCTGCTGCACATAATGCCAGCGCCCCCGGATCTTTTCCCTCGGCATCCTGAAGTGCGCTCCCTTGCGTACGAGCACAGGATTTTTGGCCCCCAGGAAAAGAAGCACATTTTCCTGCACACGGACGAGTTTGCGACCATCGCCGGGCTGGGCAGACCCCTTTTTGGCGACGCGACACCAGTTGCTTCCCTGTTCCTTAAACAGACTATAGCTGCTTGTTCCATCTTCCAGGCTGCCGGATTCCTCATCAATGCGCACCACGGCTTCCCGGCTCCCGTAATAGGCCCATTCGCCGCCGATCCCCAGCGTTCCGGCAAGGGCATGGCCGCGCAAGGCGCACAGCAGCAGGCAAAAAACGGCAACGGCGCGGATCAGAAAAGCCCCCTTACGTTCATGGCGAAGCCCGGTTTTCTCAAGCGATAGCAAATTCCCTTGGAAGATGGCAAGCTGTCCCGCGCGGCGCCAGCGCCCCAGCAGAAAATGGACGGCAGACAGCGCGCCGTGGCCTGTGTCGCCATGACGTCAACATGGCCTCCTGTCTCTCCGGCGGCACGGGCATTAACGAACCTGAATTGAGCTTGAGGCCGCCAAAGACCTGCTCCTGTCCTTGGAGTATTCTCCCCCCACCTGCATGCCAGCCGGCTCAGGGGCGACCATCCTGAAATTTTTGCTTGCCAAATCACAGACAATATGTGTATAAGTCCGATCCTTACGCTGGCGTAGCTCAACTGGCAGAGCAGCTGATTTGTAATCAGCAGGTTGCGGGTTCGAGTCCCATCGCCAGCTCCAGCACGCAA
>WRKB01000251.1 GCA_009778295.1 Betaproteobacteria bacterium
AAATTGACGACGTTGACAATATTATACGACATTGCCTGGGCATACTGGCCCGCCCCCTGGACATGGCTCTTGCATCTCTTTGGCAAAACCGCATCATTGACGGTAAGCACTATTGCGCCCCCTTGTATGTATGGTTAGACGGCGAACAGCAGCAAAACAGGATATGCCGGAAGGTGCTCTCCTACAGTGGACAACTCCCGGAATGGCAAGAGGAAACGCTGTCATCAGGGGGCTGTGTCAGCGTTCTGACGAGCGATATGTCTCCCGAGTTGCAAGCGATGTTGTCCGAGCTGAACATATTGTCCCTTTTCCTGGTGCCGGTGTTTTTGCAGAATCAATTCTGGGGCGTGGTCGTTTATGGCAATTGCCGTCGGGAACGGACAGTTTCCGAAAACGAACAAGCGTTTCTGTGTTCCGGCGGGCGGATGATCTCCAACACGTTGCTGCGCCATGAAATAACGCAGAATCTTCATGCCTCCGCCGCCAAGTTGAATGCTGTGGTCGCCAACTATTCCGGCATCATATGGAGCGTGGATCAAGACGAGGTGATTACGCTGTACGACGGTTTGTATCTCGATAAGCTGGGGAAAAAATCGTCGCTTATAGAGGGACAAAAAATTGGCGACTACCTGGACGAGAGGGCGCATACCGTGACCCTCGCAAACATACGTAAGACCTTTACTGAAGGTGCGCAGGATTGGGTTTCCGAGATTAACGGCAGGAAGTACCATGTGCGCAGCACCCCCTTTTTTGACAGCAACGGCAGCATAGCCGGCGTAGTGGGCAGCTTTGACGAACTCACGGAACTGATCCGGCTTCAGGCGGAACTCGAGGCAGCGCTGGAGGCTGCCCAAGAGGCCAACCGCGCCAAAAGCGACTTTCTGGCCCGCATGAGCCATGAAATGCGCACCCCCCTCAACGCCATTATCGGTCTGTCGGAATTGCTCCTGAGATCCAACTATATGCTCGGGAAGCATTTTTTGAACATTGAAAAGGTGTACAATGCCGGCACGTCCCTCCTGGGTCTGGTCAACGACCTTCTGGACATTTCCAAAATAGAAGCGGGGAAGTTTGAACTTGCCCTCGTTGACTACGATATCCCCAGCCTGCTCAACGGCGCCATTACTCAAAGTATTTTGCACATAGGTGAAAAACCCGTTCAGTTTACGCTTAATATTGATGAGCATCTGCCCGCGCGTCTGTACGGTGACGAACTGAGAGTCAAGCAGATCCTCAACAATCTTTTATCCAATGCGTTCAAATATACTAGGGAAGGGATGGTGGAACTGACCGTGCGTTGCATCCGGGAAGGCGACACAGTTTGGATGACCGCCAAGGTTCAGGACTCCGGCATTGGCATCCGTTCGGAAGATATAGACAATTTATTTTCCGACTATGCCAAGATGGACACAGAATTCAATCGCTATATAGAGGGAACCGGCCTTGGGCTTCCCATCACCAAAAGGCTTGTCGATATGATGGGCGGCTCTGTCGTTGTGGAAAGTGAATACGGAAAGGGCAGCGTTTTTACGGTGACACTCCCGCAGAAGGTCGTCACCGATACTGTAATTAGCCGGGATACGGTAAAAAATTTGAAAAAATTCCGTTATTTCGATCAGAAGCGCCGTCAGGCTTTACATCTGCAACGGATCAGACTGCCCTATGCGCGGGTGCTGGTAGTCGATGACATGCCTACCAATCTTACCGTGATCAAGGAAATGCTCAAACTTTACGGCATGCGCGTTGACTGCGTGACGAGCGGACAGCAGGCCATCGACGCCATTCGCATTGAAAAATTTCGGTACCACGCCGTGTTTATGGATCATATGATGCCCGATATGGACGGGATAGAAGCTGCCAGGATTATCCGGGAAGAAATAGGAAACGAATACGCCAGGACCGTGCCCATAATAGCCATTACGGCCAATGCAATCATGGGGAACGAGGCCATGTTTCTAAGCAAGGGTTTCCAGGCTTTTTTGTCCAAGCCCATTGACATAAGCTGTCTTGATGCCGTGATTAAGGCATGGGTGCAGAACAAGGAGCTGGAAAAGACGCTCGCCTCCCAACACATCCGCGTGAATGGACGACTGATGCTGGATATGCGCAGTGGGCAGAAAAGGCGCGTCGCTTCAGAGAGAAGAATGGGGATTGTCCAGCAACTGCCCGACAACCAAGAAATCGCCGGATTCCATATGGAACAAATGCTCAAGCGCGTTGGCGGCGACGAGAAAGTCTGCCTGCACATCCTGCGCTCTTTCGCCACGAACACCCGGCCTCTTCTTGAGGCGGTTAAAGGAGTGAAAAAGGATACCCTGGCCGAATACATCATTACTGTTCACGGGATAAAGGGAGCCAGCCGGGGTATTTGTGCGGACGTGGTGGCCGCGCGGGCGGAGTCGTTGGAAAAGGCGGCCAAGCATGGGGATTTCAACTTTGTGAGCGCCAACAATCCGGCGTTTCTTGAAGCTGCCTGGCAACTTGTCAGAGGTATTGAGGACATGCTTGCCAAACTGGCTGCGGAAAGCTACAGGCCTAAAAAGAACAAGCCGGACAAGAAGGTGCTGTCAAAGCTCCTGGCCGCCTGCGAACATTATGACATGGATGAGGTGGAGGCGGCCATGTCGGAGCTTGAAGGCTATGAATACAAATCCGGCGGCAAGTTCGTGGCGTGGCTGAGAACGAGCGTGGATCAGATGCATTTCACACAGATTAAGGAAAAGCTTTTGGCGAGCGCCAAAAAGTCAGGGTTAGTGGAATGAAAAACAGCCGCTATAACATCATGTTGGTCGATGATGACAAGGCGACCATGTCCATGGGCAGAAATATGCTCAAGACATTCTATAAGGTCTATCCAGTGCCGTCTGCCGTAAAGTTTTTTGAAATCATTGAGACTATCCTTCCCGACCTTGTTTTGTTGGACATCAACATGCCGGAGATGAATGGCTACGAGACCATCAAAAAGTTCAAGGCCGACCAGCGCTTCATGGATATCCCGGTTATTTTCCTCACGGTGAACACCGATGAAGACAGCGAGTTGGAGGGTTTGAACTTGGGTGCGGTGGATTACATAACCAAGCCACTCTCCGGGCCGTTGCTTCTTAAGCGCATTGCCACCCAACTTTCTTTTGTGGAGAAGAACAGGGAGTTGCTCAACGCCCAGGCGACTCTCAAAACGTATACAAATAACCTGGAAGAAATGGTGCGCGGAAAAACCAAAGAAGTAACCATGCTTCAACATGCTGTGCTCACCACTGTGGCTGATCTTGTAGAATTCCGCGACAAGCATACGGGCGGGCATATCGCCCGCACCCAGCATTATTTGAAAGCCCTGACGGATGAACTTATCCGGCAAGGCATATATACGGATGAATTCGCCGCATGGGATATGGATTCTTTTCTGTCTTCAGCGCTGCTCCATGACGTGGGCAAAATCGGCATCAGCGATCTTATTTTAAACAAGCCCGGCAAGCTCACCCCGAGTGAATTTGAGATTATGAAAACGCATGTGGCGGTGGGAGTGCAAGCCATAGAAAAAATATTGCTCCATACAGAGAATCATATTTTTTTACACCACGCGCTGTTAACTACTGGATCTCACCACGAAAAATGGGACGGTAGCGGCTATCCCATGGGGCTCAAGGGTAAAAATATCCCCTTGGAAGGGCGGCTGATGGCGCTCGCGGATGTGTATGACGCGCTGATTTCTACTCGTCCGTATAAGAAGAAGTTTACCCGCATAAAGGCTCGCAAAATTATCGAAGAGGGAGCGGGGACGCATTTTGACCCTATTCTGGTGGATGTGTTCCGGAAGGTCGAAGACACATTCGCGAGGGCGGTGCAGACGATACAGGGTTGACCTCAGCACTATTTTCAAAAATTCTCTGCATTCCGGATAAATGGCCGGCTCCGCTTTCAGGAAGTTTGAAGTCATTTCATAAGTTATTATGGAATGGCTTCTGTTTTCGAGGTCATTATTGATGCCGCCAAATCGATTGGGAGCGGAAGCTATGAGAAATGCAAGTTCCAGATGTGTTTTTTGCCGGTGGTGTCTTCGGTGTTCATAGTTCACGCCGTCCAAGACTGTTGCGGATGATGTCGACGTCCTCCCGCCGGGAATGCAGTTCCAACTCAGCGTGGCCGCCAAAACAGCGTAGCGCGCCGTCATGCAGTTCCACATAGCCTGCGGAAATCGCTTTTGTATAGGGAAGCTGTTCGCGCATGTCGAGATGATCCACACGGCGGGGAAAGATGAAGACAACGGCTTGGCCTGAAAAATCTTCCATAATAAGGTATTTCATGGTGTGTTCTCTTTCTGGCGTTGTTGTTCCCGTTGTATTTGCACCCATTGGCGCACGGCGCGGTTATGATCATTGAGCTTGGTGCTGAAGACGTGTCCTCCGTCGCCCTTGGCGACGAAATACAGGTAAGCGTGTTCTTCCGGCGCAACTGCTGCTTTTAGCGCTGAAAGGCCCGGTGAACAAATGGGGCCGGGCGGCAAGCCCGGGATTTTATAGGTATTGTAGAGATTGTTCGGATCTTCCAGGTGGACGCGTCGCAGGTTGCCGTCAAATTTTGGGCCGAGGCCATAGATGACAGTGGGATCGGCTTGCAGGGGCATATTGATGCTCAGTCGTTTGGCATATACTCCGGCAATGCGGGGAAGTTCCTCGGAAACAGCGCTTTCTTTCTCCACGATTGAGGCTAAAATGACGAGTTTCCGCAGTTCCCGCGCGTTTGGGGTTTTGCCATCCGGCCATATCCGGGCGGTTTTTTGCCAAAAGGTATCCACTAGGCGTCCGGCCACCGCGCGGGCGGCAGCGAGATCAGGGTTTTCCGGTTTCTTCAGCAGGTAGGTGTCCGGATAGAGAAAACCTTCGGCATTGTAGAAGGGGATGCCGTAATGCCTGAGAAATTCCGGGTCAAAGATGACGGCACGGAAATCGTCAGTATGTGCAAAACCGGCTTGTTCCAGAACCCGCGCCACTTCCCACCAGGTAAGCCCTTCGCGCAAAGTAACGCGGTAGAGCATGGGCTGCCCGTTGACAAGCTGATCCAGGATGTGTTCCGGCAGCCAGCCGCTGTGCAGTTGAAAACGGCCGCTTTGCAGGCGTGAATCCCATTTTTTATACCGGGCGAGCAGAACGAGTTTTTTGGCATCGGTGACAAGCCCCTTCTTTTCAAGCTGTTCAGCGATTTTTCCGAAACTTGTCCCGGATTCCACGTCAAAGAGTTGTTCTTCACCGGGAGTTGCAGGCGGTGTATGTAGAAAACGCCAAGCATCATAGCCCACGAAGGCACACGCGCATAGCGCGAGAAAGATACCGAGAAAAAACAGGCGGATAAAGGTGTTCATGTGGATACCCAGGTGCTTGGGCTAGGTGCGCAAACACGTTTACGCCGGTTGCCGCCGTGATTCCGGTTCGCTGAGAAAAGATTCCAGAATGCGCACCGCCGCCTGCTGATCAAGGTCCCCGTCCGCGGGCTTGTGCCCTGTTTCGAGGAATTGCCTGCGCGCCTCGTGCGTGCTCAGCAATTCTTCCATGTAATACACTGGCTGATGTACACGGCGCTTGAGGCTCCGGACGAAGTTGCGCACCTGTCTGGTACTCAGGCTTTCGCCCCCATCATCCAGCAGCGGCAAGCCGACTACAATCGCTTGGGGGGCTTCCGCAGCGATCAGGACACACAATTTTTCCATAAAGGCGTGGCGCGTATCTTTGCGCAGCACGCAACAGGGAAAGGCCATGCGTCCGCCCGTGTCCGTGATCGCAATACCTGTGCGCGCCTGCCCGTAATCAATGCCGAGAACTTTCATCCCCGCTGCCATTATACTCCCATGCGGCGGCGCACTTCGGTCATGGTGGATTCCGCGAACGCGCGGGCTTTGGTATTTCCTTCGCGCAACACCTCCTGTACCAGGTCCGGATTGGAGTCCAGCACGGCCCGGCGGGTTCTGAGCGGTTCCAGAAAAGCGACAAGTTTTTCCATAAAAAAACGTTTGCAGTCCACGCAACCGAGCGTACTCGAGGTGCAGCCCAGGCGAATTTCCACCTGTCTTTCCTCATCGGAAAGAAGCTGATGGTAGGGGAAAAGATTACAGCTGTCCGGATTTCCCGGGTCGCTTTTGCGCAGGCGGTTTTTATCGGTGAACATGCCGCGTATTTTGGGTGCGATGTTTTCGTCGCTGTCGTTGAGGGAGATCGCGTTGCCGTAACTTTTCGACATCTTGCGTCCGTCCAGTCCGGGGCACTTGGGGGCATGGGTCAGACGGGCTGCCGGTTCTGGGAAAAAGTCGCCATAGAGATGGTTGAAACGGCGGGCGATTTCGCGCGTTAGTTCCAGATGCGGCAGTTGGTCCTGTCCTACGGGAACGAAGTCGGGCTGGTACAGGAGGATATCCGCAGCCATCAGTACGGGATAACCCAGGAAGCCGAAATTGCCGAGGTCCTTATCTGATATTTCCTGGCGCTGTTCCTTGTAGGTGGGGTTGCGTTCCAGCCAGGAGATGGGCGTTACCATACCCAGCAGCAAGGTGAGTTCCGCGTGGGCCTTGATTTCGGACTGCTGAAAAATCACGCATTTTTTGGGGTCAAGGCCTGCGGCGAGCCAATCCTTGACCAGCTCCGCAGAATGGGTATGGATATGTTCCGGTGCGGCATAATCGCTGGTCAGAGCGTGCCAGTCCGCGACAAAATAATAGCATGCGTCCTGTTCTTGCATGTTGATCCAATTTTTCAGCACGCCGAAATAATGCCCGATATGCAACGGACCAGTGGGGCGCATGCCGGAAACAGTGCGTTTGAGGGCATCAGCCATGCTAAACTCCTTGCATCAGCGAAGTCCAACAAGATTCAGAGCGAATTCTGCGGAACCAAGAACCAGTGGTCCGAG
>WRKB01000252.1 GCA_009778295.1 Betaproteobacteria bacterium
CAGGCGCTCGGCCTTGACGACAGCTACCGCTTCGTATCTGACCGAGTGCACGGGCTGATCGTAAATTTGGGGAAAAATCAGGAGGCGACTCAGGATATTCTTCAAGATTTGTTGCGACGATTCATGACTTGGCCGTTATGCAACAAATGGTTTCTCCGGGGTATCGGTGAGGGAAGCCGAAGCGGTTTCGCTTACGTGTTTGAAGACAGCCGGGGTGCGTTGCTTGCTGTTCGCAACGAGGATGCGCTGCTCGGCACGTCACTTTCACACTCGCCAACCGTGGAAAATAACGCCCTAAAAACCGAAAACGCTATGGATACAGCCGTGGACATGGCGGGCCTATTTTCACGTACTGACGGTTCCCCGGAGCGTGAATTTCCACTGGCGGCTTTTGATGCCTTGTTTACGGAGGGCATGGGCATGAACGCCGAAGATCTCCGCGTCGCACTCACCAGCGCGGCCACGGTCTGGACATGGACAAGGCTACGTGAAAAGGCAGAACAGGCTGGGCACAGCGCGGAAAGCGCCGCCAGAGCCTTGGGGCTTACTGGCGGCACCTCCATTGAGTAATTGACTATTTAGCTATCGCGCTGCGTCTCCGGCGTCACTGTCACGCGCACTGTGCGCCTGTTCGGGGCATGGTCACGTGTGACCTTAGCCGCGCCTTCGCTACAGCTTTAGGTACCTTGCAGGTGTTTTGCGGTTCCCTGCCACCACGCACAGCATATCGCCTTTCCGTAGCGTGATGTCGTCTTGGGACTGTTGTTGCTGTTGTGGGGGCGCCCCCGACTATGCGGCACGTTCTTCTTCAAGCACATAGTCGCTCACTTTCACTCGGACGGTGACCTTCTTGCCCCGTTCAGATACATAGGAATCTTCGGTTACATAACTATCATCGGGCACATACAAGGCTCTCCTTTTCCCTTGATCATAAGACTGTTACAGGTTTTGCCATAACACGGGCGGCTGATGACCGTGTCGTGTATGATAAAACTGATCGCAGGAGAAAGCTTTTTTCGACTTCCGGGGACTTGACTTGTAAAAGCTATGGCCAATATATTTGCTATGAAATAGCAATGAAGGAGCAATTATGGCTAACTTACAGATACGCATAGACGAACAGTTGCGGGATCAAGCCCACATGGTAGCGCAGGGCATGGGCCTCGATTTGACTGCGGCAGTGCGGCTTTTCCTTACGCAGATGGTACGCGAAAATGGCTTGCCCTTTCAGCCGAAGGCCGACCCATTTTACAGTGCCAGAAATCAGGCGCATTTGGCCCAGGTGGCAAAAGACCTGGATAGCGGCGTACATTGTTCTGCCCGTGGTATAATCGAGGAATGACAGATATGGCACGATGCCGCATGGACAGAGTATTTGTACTGGCAAACCCAGGATAAAAAGACACTGAAACGCATCAATCAGCTTATCAAAGACATAGAACGCGCCCCCTATGAAGGCATAGGAAAGCCGGAAGCGTTGAAGAGCAATTTATCCGGCTTTTGGAGCCGCCGCATTGACGGGCAAAACCGTCTTGTTTACCGGATACAAGGCGCGGATTGCCAGATTGCCCAGTGCAAAGGCCATTATGACGATTGAGCTTATTGCCTGCAAAAGCCGCCTGTCATTAATAAGCCCGGAGCAAAAAGTTGCGCTGGCGGCCTTCAGCGCGATGTTCACAGATGCGACACCTCGGGGATGAGCGTTGAACTCCGAGCAGCGCCGAGCTGACTTGTAGCCTGTACGGTTCCGATCTGGACATGGACACAGTTGCGCGAAAGGGCGGTACGTTCTTCTTCAAGCACATAATCGCCCACAGTCATGCGCATGGAAACTAGCCGGTTAACACCAAACAAGCGGCCCGGCTATTCCGGCGGCGTCTCTACCCGCAACGTTCGCTCGGTGGCAACCCCTGCAACATCTTGCTGATATGCCTTTGCCTATGTTACACTGCGTGTTCCAATAATTTTACAGATACAACTACTCTAATATCCCAACGGGAAAAAGGTTATTGCCATGAGTACAAAATGGAAAATCATTTTGGGATTTGTTGTCATGGTCCTGTTATTGGGTGCCGTCGCCATCATCGGGTATACCAATATCTCCGGCGCAATGGCGGTTTTTAAGGAATACCAGCGCCTGGCCCAGCTCAACGTGAACACTTCCGATCTGCTTGTCCATCAGGCTGACTCTGTGGGCAGTGTGCGCCTGTTCCGTATCACCGCAGATCCCAAACTGATGGAAGAGGCCCGTGGCCTTATCAAGACCAACTTGGATATCACCACGAAAAGCATGCCCCTTTCGCGCCAAAAAGCAACCCAGGACGCTCTGGGCGAAGTGCAAAAACGCGCTGACGAACAGATACAGGCGATCACCGCGATAGAGAAAGGCCTCCTACAAACGCTGGATCAGTATGAAAAGGTGCAACAACCGGCCGCCGAGGTTTTTGGCACGGTGATGATAGACCTGGTCAAGCTCTTTATCACCAACAACAACAGTGCTGCCGCCGAATTGAGCGTTGTGGCGCTGAATGACCTCGCCCGCGCCCGTTCCGCCGCCAGCCGTTTTTGCTACGCCCGCACACCGAACAACGCGGAACGGATGTTTGCCACCTTGGGGGATTTGGGGAACCATATGGATGGACTCAGCAAACTGCTGAAATCCGACGCGGAACGCGAATCCTTCGCCAAACTCCGGAAAGCCCTGGACGACATGACAAAAGCCGGCAAGGGAATGAATGAAGAGGTCGCGGAACTGGCGAAGAACAATAGCAAACTTATGGATATGAACACCAGCCTGAAGAGTAATGTCCAGAAAATCAGCGCCAGCGTCGACAAGCAAACGGAGGATCAGGGCAAACACGCCTTGCAGACGAGCGAGACAGCCGAGAGTTTGATGATCGCCGTCACCGTCGCCGGGCTGCTCATTGGCACCCTGCTGGCCGTCTTCATCATCTACGGTCTGACCCGGAGTCTGAACGGCATGCGTAACTTCGCCGCGGCCGTTGCCGAGGGCGACTTCCACGCCCAGGCAAACAGCCGCGAAAAAGGGGAAATCGGCGACGCCCTGGCGGCCATGCGGCAAATACCCGCTGTCCTGCAATCCATTCTCAACGACTACCAGACGCTGGAAAAACGGATCGAATGTGGCGAGTTGGAGGCCAAAGGCGATCCCGTCGCGTACAAGGGCGGCTTTTCCACGCTGATCGCGGGCACCAACGCGATATTGAGCCGCTTCCTTCTGCTTGTGGAAAACATCCCTTCCCCTGTGATGATGCTGGACAAGGAACTCAAGGCCACTTATCTGAACACTGTCGGCCGGGAAGTTGCCGGCGCGGCATGGAAGGGCAAGACCAGCAAGCAGCTCATGGAATGCGAAGATTTCGACAGCGATTCCGATGCCCTGAGGAAAGCTGTGGACTCGTTGAGGCCAGCTTCCGCCGAAACCCGCGCCCATCCGCAGGGCAAGGAGATGGACGTCAGCTATACGGCCATTCCTGTGCTGAATCAGGAGGGCAAACTCGTCTCCGTACTCCAGTTGATCACGGATCTCACCGCCATCAAGCAGACCCAGCGGACCATCCAAAGCGTGGCCGATCAGGCGGTCTCCATTGCCAACCGGGTGGCTGCCGCCTCTGAGGAACTTTCAGCCCAGGTGGAAGAAGTATCGCGTGGGGCGGATATGCAGCGCGACCAAGCGGCCAGCACGGCCTCGGCCATGTCGGAAATGAATTCCACCGTGATGGAGGTGGCCAAAAACGCCGGCCAAGCCTCGGAGCAATCCGAGCAGACCAAGGACAAGGCCGCTGACGGAGCCGCCCTGGTGGACAAGGTGGTACACTCCATTAATCTGGTGAACAAGGTAGCCACGTCGCTCCAGGCGAACATGCATGAATTGGGCACCCAGGCGGAGGGTATCGGCGGGGTGATGAACGTCATTTCCGATATCGCCGATCAAACCAATTTACTGGCGCTGAACGCGGCCATTGAGGCGGCTCGCGCCGGCGAAGCCGGGCGCGGCTTTGCCGTGGTGGCGGACGAGGTGCGCAAGCTCGCGGAAAAAACCATGTCCGCCACCAATGAAGTAGGGGCCAACATCACAGCCATCCAGCATTCCGCGCGCACCAACATCAGTGAGGTAGGCGAAGCGGCCAAGGCCGTGACCGAGGCAACGGGACTGGCCAATACCTCGGGACAGGCCTTGGCGGAGATCGTCAATCTGGCTTCGGCCAACTCCTCTGTGGTTGCCTCCATCGCCACAGCGGCGGAAGAACAAAGCGCCACTTCCGAAGAAATCAACCGCGCTATTGAGGAAATCAACAGAATTGTCGCAGAAACCGCCGACGGTATGGTCCAAGCCGCAGCCGCCGTACAGGAATTGTCCAAGATGGCCCAAGAACTGAACAGAGTCATGGGCGAACTGCAACAGAACCCGTAGCTGTTGTCTCAGCACGTAAAAAAGTTCAGAAAAGAAAAGCGGGTCTGAGAAGACCCGCTTTTTCATACCGTCAAAAGTCATAGCTACAAAAAGTATATTGACATATCAAGTTATATTGATATATCGTTGCAAAAATAGTGCAAGCCAGCCAAACATACGGTGCTTGAAGATGTTGACAAAGTCCGGCTTACGGGTTTTGTCAACAATCTGCTTTTGGAGATGTGCCAAGGAGTAAGCATGAATATCGCGCACCAAGTCGCCAACGCAAAAAAACCCTTCTATTCCCTTGAATTCTTCCCACCAAAAGAAAAAGAGGGCTGGCCTGCTTTTTTTGCGACTGTTGAACAACTGCGAAGCATACATCCGCTTTTTGCCTCTGTGACCTATGGCGCGGGCGGCGCTACCCAGAATAACACCCTTGAATTTGCGGGAAAACTCAAGGCAATGAACCTGGAAACCATGGCCCATCTGACCTGCGTAAGCGCCGACAAAGTGAAAATTGCCGCGTTCCTGCGTGATCTGCGCGCCGTTGGAGTGGAGAACGTACTTGCCCTGCGGGGTGATCCGCCACAGGGACAGCGTGTGGACTGGGACAAGGCGGCTTTCCGCTATGCCGCGGACCTAGTGCGCTTTGTACGTGAGCAGGATCCCATGATGGGCCTCGCGGTAGCCGGTTATCCGGCGGCACATCCCGAATCCGCCACCTTCAGTGCGGACAGGAAACATGTCTGTGATAAAATTCGGGCCGGAGCCGACTTCGTCATCACGCAGCTTTTTTTTGACGTACGCGAATATGAGGATTTTGTCCGCTATTTGCGGGCAAAAGGCATCACGGTCCCGGTCATTCCCGGCGTATTACCCATCCAGAGCCTCGAATCAGTACGACGCATCCTGTCCCTGTGCGGTGCGAATATTCCCGGCAAGCTGTACTTGGCACTCGAAGCAGCAAATGAACGCGGCGGCCAGCCGGCCGTAAAAGAAACGGGCATCGCCTTCGCCGTATGCCAGATCAAACGGCTGCTGGAATTCGGCGCGCCCGGCATTCACCTGTATACTCTCAACAGCGCCCCCACCTGTCTGCGTATTGTGGAAGAGGTGGGAGAGACGGCTTGAATGCAAGGAGAAACTATGAGGACGGAGACGGTTGACTCTGTACGATGCTATTTCAATACATATGATACATTTGCCCGCCATATGGGCATTGAACTGCTCAAGGTGGAGTCAGGCTACGCCAAAGCCGTCATGCCGCTTGAAGTGCCCCAGAAAAACGGGGTGGGACTGGCCCACGGGGGAGCCATTTTCGGTCTGGCCGACGTAGCATTCGGCGGAGCCTGCAATTCAAGCGGTAAAGTGGCCTTGGGTGTCGTTTCTTCCATCAACTACATGTCCGCAGGTAAAGTTGGACCGCTTACGGCTGAAGCCCGGGAATTGCACCGTTCTCAAAAGCTCGGCCATTATGAGGTCCTCGTTTTTGACGGCAACGGCACGCTGATGGCGGTATGTCACGCAACGGCCTACTTCCGCGGCGATTCGCTCCCCGGCCTCCAGGATGCATAAGCCCCCCGCACCAACGCATCAGGCCGGAACTTTCCGCCTGACGTGCGCCATGAGCACGGCAAAGACGCCCTCTATGTCCAACTCTGACGTGTCTATAAAAACGGCGTCAGCAGCCAGACGTAACGGGGCAATGGCCCGTTCGCGATCCATGGTGTCCCGCTCACGGATGCTGTCGGCAAGTTCAGCGAGATCATGACTCTCCCCCCGCATTTCCAGCTCTTTCAACCGGCGCAGGGCGCGTACTTCCGGGCTGGCGTCCAAAAAAAATTTACAGCAGGCATCGGGAAAAACCTCTGTCCCTACATCACGGCCTTCGACCACAAGGGAAGAACGCGCGCCCACAGCGCGCTGGGCTTCTTGCAAAACTTCGCGGGCAACAGGATTCCCGGCGATACGCGCAGCCCATAGGCCCACCTTCTCGGTTCGGATTTCGTTCCCCACGGCCACGCCGTTACACAACAGGCGAGATTCGCCGTTTCCGCTGCTCAAGGTAAAATGCAGCCCGGCGAACACTTCGCGCAGTTTTTGTGCGCTGATATCCGAATTCCCGCGCAATTCAAATGCCAAACGGCGAAACATAGCCCCTGTATCAAGATAGGGGATGCCTAGCGCAACGGCAAGCTTACGGGCTAGCGTGCTTTTCCCCACACCTGCGGGGCCGTCCAGAGTCACGATAAAGAAAAAAGGCGGTATGGCGCTTCCCGCTTGTGTGCTGCTCCCGACCTGTGACATTTTTTGAGTCATTGCTTTTGGTTACCTGGGATGCCAAAGCTCTTTGCAGGCATCCAGAAAACGGATGTTTTCCTCTTCCGATCCCATGCTGACGCGCAACAACTCTGGCAGGCCGTAACTGACCAAGGGCCGGATGATGACCCCCAT
Source organism: Betaproteobacteria bacterium (assembly GCA_009778295.1). Lineage (GTDB taxonomy): Bacteria > Desulfobacterota > Desulfovibrionia > Desulfovibrionales > Desulfovibrionaceae > WRKB01. The sequence goes on from WRKB01000252.1 coordinate 6,872, forward strand.
GCGCAGAAGACTCTCAAAGATATCATGCGCCGGGGGGCTGCCCGCCGGAGGTCTGAACATGATAAAATTCGCCTGACTCGGCCAGACGCGGCAGCCAAG
>WRKB01000253.1 GCA_009778295.1 Betaproteobacteria bacterium
CCATCCAATCGGAGCTGCCGAGTAAAAAAACATTCCCCGCGCTATCCGCCATGCGGAATTCGCGGCTGGCGCGCAGCCGGCTGACGCAGCTCGGCCAGGTTTCCAACTCCAGTTTCATGCCGTAGCGCGGTTGTTGTTGTATTACAAGTTGCAACACCGCCAGAGCCCAAATCTGATTGCGCTCTTTAAGCTGCTCAAAGCCGAGGCCCAGAGAATCCGCGTGATCGGAGGCGATATCCTGGCAAAGATGCGCCAAAACGTGCGGCAGAAGCAGTCCGTTGGAAGAGCAATGGTACGCTTTGACATGCAGGGGCAAAATCATGGCAGTGTCCGTTCGCGCGGCATTGGTTATGCCGGATTCATGCGCGTTGACAGGAAAGTATGCTGAAATGTTTCTATAACCACAGCCGATATGAAGAGCAAGTCGCCACTTGACGAAAGCCGCCAAGCGCGCCTAAAGGAGAGGGACTTTTTTATACAAGCCCGGCCTTCGCGCGGGGATGCACACATGTAAGGAGCACCCATGAACAAGAATATCCAATTTGACCCGAACAAACTTATCAAGCAAGGCAAAACAAAAAACGTCTATCAGAGTTCCGATGGCAACATCGTCTTGGAATTCACCGACCGCGTAACCGGCAATGCCGCGAGCGGCGAGATTGATCCGGGCGGCAACGACAGGCTGGGCGAGCTGAAAGGCAAAAGCGCGCTGGCCTACAACATGGCGGTATATTATTTTCGCCTGCTGCAACAGCACAATCTGCCCACCCACTTTATCGACGCCTGTGACGAACGTAGGCTTTTCCTGGTTCGCCCCTCGCGCATGTTCGGCAACGGCGTGGAATGGATATACCGGGGCGTGGCTTCCGGGTCCTTCGTGCGCCGTTACGGCATGTACATTAAAGAAGGGGCGCCCATCCTGCCTTATATGGAAGTCAGCTTCAAGGACGATGAGCGGGGTGATCCCTTCGTAACGCCGCAAGCTTTGCAACTACTCGGCATTATGCCTCAACAGGCCTACGATGCCTGTGTGCAGCTGTGTTCCAATGTTTTTGCCCTGGTGTCCTCCAATATGCTTTCTCTTGGTCTTGCGCTCTGGGATATGAAGATAGAGCTTGGTCTGGACGCTGAAGGCCGCATCATGGTCATTGACGAAATCAGCCCTGACTGTATGCGTGTATACCACGGCAAAAAGAAAGTATCCGGTTCCGAACTCGGTGAATTCTTCGGTTTTTAGGGCGGACTGCCTTTGGAAATGACGACCCGCTTATAGCAGGTTATCTTTGAGACGCTCACCCACGCCGCCTCTGGCGGCATGGCCGCCGTGAACGAGCCGAAAACTGCGTTTTTTGGCAGGTGATCCTTTCATAATCAACAGTCAGGTTGATTATGAGATAACTTGTAGAAGGATTTGCCCGCAAATCCTTGCCGCGAGATTGGCGTAGCGAGCTTTGTTCGTCGGGACGCGACAAGCTCAAAGTAAGAAAATGCCCTTAAAGCAACTTGATGACAACGTTCACGGACGATGTGCGCTTACCAAGCTTCTCTTCTTCTGTTTGATATTGGCAACACTGGCATCAAAGTCGGCCTCGCTTCCGAGCGTGAGGTGCTTACCTGCTACACCTTGCGCACGGATGCGGGACAGACTTCGGATGATTTGGGCCTTAAACTGCTGGAGTTGTTACGGCATGCCAGGCTGCAACCGGAAACGATACGCGCCTGCATCGCCAGTTCCGTAGTGCCGAACCACAATCAGGCCATGCGGGAGATGTGCCGACGCTATTTTTTCCAGGAACTGCTGTTCGCGCCGGAGGATTTGCCCGTCCCGCTCCTGAACCGCTATGAACATCCGGCGGAGGTAGGCGCGGATCGCCTGGTAGGAGCGTATGCGGCAAGAAAACTCGTTCCGGAAGCGCGATCGCTGATTTGCGTGGATTTCGGCACCGCTCTGACCTTTGACTGCGTTACGGGAAATGCCTATCTCGGGGGGCTTATTTTTCCGGGTGTGCGCATGGCCGCGCTTGCGCTTGCGGGCAATACCGCAAAGCTGCCCAATGTCAGCCTGGAATTTGACGGAGCGGAGCCTGTGCCGGGGCGCAGTACCTCTACCAGCATCAATCACGGCATCATGTTCGGGTACGCCGCGTTGGTCGAGGGGCTGTGTGAGCGCCTTGCCCGGCAACTGGAGCCGCCTGTGGCCGTCGTGGCGACCGGAGGCTTTGCCGCGGAAATATACAAGATCACCAGCTGTTTTTCACAACTTGTCCCCGCCTTGCTGTTGGATGGATTGCGGATTTTGTATCTGGCAAACAAGGGCGCATGCAGGTAAGGGCTTTCGTCTGACGGCAGACAAACATCACTATCCCCCGTTTTTTACGTAGCATTTATCCTAAAAATTCATTATGCTATATTTTGCTGAAAGTAGCGATACATACGAACAAGCAGCAACCTTTATCTGGAGGACACTATGAGCACTATCGTCAGTATTCTGGCCCGGGAGATACTTGATTCACGCGGCAATCCCACTGTGGAAGTGGAAGTGTCCCTCGAATCCGGGCACACCGGCCGTGCTGCCGTGCCCTCCGGCGCATCCACGGGCTCACGCGAGGCGCTTGAACTGCGTGATGGCGATCCCAAGCGTTATAAGGGGAAAGGCGTTTCCAAGGCAGTAGACAACGTGCTCGGCGATATCGCGGAAAACCTCGTCGGCCAGGACGCTCTGCGCCAAGTGCAAATAGACACCACCCTTATCGATCTCGACGGCACCGCCAACAAAGCTCGCCTGGGCGCCAACGCCATGCTCGGCGTCTCCATGGCTGTTTCCCGCGCTGCGGCAAGCGTTCTCGGTTTGCCGCTTTATAACTACCTTGGCGGCGTGAATGCCAAAGTATTGCCTGTGCCGCTCATGAATATCATCAACGGCGGAGCTCACGCCCCCAACAATCTGGATATCCAGGAATTCATGATTATGCCTCTGGGCGCATTGACCTTTGCCGATGCGTTGCGCATGGGCGCGGAAGTTTTTCATACTCTGAAAGCCATCCTTGCCAAGGACGGCCACGTCACCAGCGTGGGCGACGAAGGCGGCTTTGCTCCCAATCTGAAAGATCATAACCAGGCTTTTGCCTATCTCATGAAAGCCATTGAGGAAGCTGGGTATATCCCCGGTACCGAAATCGCGCTCGCCATCGATGCGGCGGCTTCGGAATTCTACAAGGAAAAAAAATACGTGCTTGCCGGGGAGAAAAAGAAATTCTCTTCCAAAGATATGATCAAATGGCTGGCGGAGTTTACTGAAAAATACCCGCTCATCTCTATTGAAGATGGCTTGGCCGAGGGCGACTGGGACGGCTGGCGCGACCTAACTGTGGCTATCGGCGATTCCGTCCAAATTGTGGGTGACGACCTCTTCGTTACCAATCCCGCCATCCTGGCCGAGGGCATCGCCGAAGGGCTCGGCAATTCCGTACTCGTCAAGCTCAACCAGATAGGCACAGTCACCGAAACCCTTGATACCGTCGAAATGGCCAAGGAAGCAGGCTACACTACCGTCATCTCTCATCGTTCCGGCGAAACCGAAGACAGTTTCATTGCCGACCTCGCCGTGGGCGTGAATGCCGGGCAGATCAAGACAGGTTCCCTTTGCCGCAGCGACCGTATGGCCAAATACAACCAACTGTTGCGCATTGAGGAGGAACTCGGCGACGCCGCCACCTATTACGGTCCCATGGTCGCCGAATATTTCGGTCTGGCTGATGACGAAGACGAAGACGAAGAATAGCGGGAAGGCCGCCCTGCCGGATATTCCATGCGTAATTTCAATGCGGCATCAGAAGGCAAAGTACTTTTGATGCCGCATGAAATTACGAGCAGACTTTCAACATGCGCTGCAGGGAGTTACGCGCGGGAGCAGCCTCTGCCGCAGGAACTTCGATGGCGCGAGCCGTGCCAGCCCGGATGCCATGCAGGCAGTCCAGCAACCGTTGCTCTGTGGTCAACGCCATGTGCGAGCATGGACTGCGCGCCAGGGGCAGCACGGTGCAACGACCGGCCTGTTCGCGTGCCAAGCGCTCTACAAGGTTGATTTCCGTACCGATGACGAGCGTGCTGCCCACCGGGCTTTCGGCGGCATAGCGGATGAGGAAGGAAGTCGAACCAGCGGCATCGGCGGCGTTGACCGTCTCAATTTTACATTCCGGATGCACGGCGACACGGCAGCCGGGATGCGCGCGCCGGACGGTTTCAACAAGCTCAGGTCGAAAGCGGGCATGGACGGCGCAACAGCCTGGCCAGAGCAAGAGCTTGGCCTTTTGAGCCGCAATGAGGTCGATTTTCGCTCCCTGGCTGCGGATATTCAGCTTGTGCCAGTCCGTTTCCGCCAAACCGAGAGTCTTTGCGGTATTGCGAGCTAATTGTTGATCCGGTAAAAAAAGCACCCGTCCGCCTTGAGCCAGCGCCCAGCGCATCATCGTTCCGGCGTTGGCGGAGGTGCAGACTGCGCCGTCGAAGCGTCCCACCACGGCCTTTACGGCCAATGAAGTATTCACGTAAGCGAGCGGCACAACGCGGCTTCCGTCTTCGTACAGGCGCGTCAGTACCCTGTCCAGTAAAGAGGCCGGAGCCATGTTTGACATCACGCAGTCCGCATCCGCATCCGCAATGTATACCTTTTGGCCCGGGCGCGCCAACAGCGCAGCGGATTCAGCCATAAAGTACACACCGCAGAATACTATATGCGGGGCGCGTATTTCCTCCACCTGACGCGCAAGTTCCAGCGAATCCCCTCTGAGATCGCAATGATCAATCACAGACTGCGCAATGTAATGATGTCCAAGGATACGTATATTCTCGCCAAGCTCGCTCTTGAGCCGTATAATTTCATCCCGCAAGCGCATCTGGTCCCCACTGTCTCTGCTGCACATTTCAGAAATATTTTTTTGCATAATTACAACATACTAATTAATAAATTGACGAAGCCCCGCACCATATTGCCAGCCCATTTTTTATTGAATGGGTCTGCTTATGTATTAGGGCTGACTTTTACTCTTCAAACAAGGCCGTGCTCAAATACCGTTCGCCGGTGGAAGGCAATACCGTCACAATGGTTTTGCCGGCGTTCTCGGGCAGGCGGGCTTGCTCAAGCGCCGCGCAGACAGCCGCGCCGGAGGAGATGCCCGCGAGCAGCCCTTCCTTGCGTGCGAGCATGCGTCCGTGCTCTAACGCAGCATTTGAGCTGATCTGGATCACGCCGTCCACCACGGAAGGGTCGTATATTTTAGGTACAAAACCCGCACCTATGCCCTGGATTGCATGTGGGCCGGGAAGGCCACCGGACAAGACCGGGGATTCGGCAGGTTCCACCGCCAGGACGCGCACGGAAGTCTTATAGGATTTAAGTGCCCGTCCGACTCCCGTAACGGTGCCGCCAGTACCCACGCCCGCGATAAAGATATCAACCTGACCTGCGGTATCAGCCCATATTTCCGGGCCTGTCGTCAGGCGATGCACCTCGGCCACAACCGGATTTTCAAACTGTTGCGGCAGATATGCGCCGGGAGTATTGGCAACGATTTCCCTGGCTTTTGCAACGGCTCCGGCCATGCCTCCGGCAGCGGGCGTCAGCTTCAGTTCCGCACCCAGATGGCGTAAAAGTTTACGCCGTTCCTGACTCATGTTTTCCGGCATGGTAAGCAGCAGGCGGAAACCCAGGCGTGTGCAAACAAAGGCCAGACCGATACCCGTGTTGCCGCTGGTGGCTTCCACGACCAGCCCGCCGGGCTTCAGCGCGCCGCTCCACACGGCATTCTGGATCATGGCCATGGCGGCCCTGTCCTTGATGCTGCCCAAAAGATTCTTGTATTCCAGCTTAACCCAGACAGCAGCCTCAAGCCCCCGGGCCAAAAATTCAAGCCTGACCAGAGGTGTGCGGCCGACATGCGTGAACAGTGACTGGGGCATCGTTGGTTCCTTTGTATGTAGTCCCTTGCCCGCAACGCTTTAGAACAGTTGCTTAAAAATATCTTCCGCCACTTGTGAAGGAGCGTTTTCTTCAGTCTGTGGAGTAGCGGTGCCGTAAAGAGGCTCGCCTGCCTTAAAAGGAAGGTTCAGACCTTCAACGGTGGCGAAGACGATACCTTCGGGCGCCGTGTAATCGTCAGCCGGGTAATGGTCTTCGATCACACTGCGATAGTAGTTAAAGATGGGTGCAGCGGTGCGTCCGCCGGCTTCAAGACGTCCCAGGGGGGCAAGCTGGTCGAACCCCACATAGACGGCCGTACTCAGGTATGGGGTAAAGCCTACGAACCACGTATCGTGCTCTTCGTTGGTGGTGCCGGTTTTTCCGGCGATGAAGCGTCCGTCAATTTTTGCCCGGGTGCCTGTGCCGTAATTGACCACATCTTTGAGCAGGCTGGCCATGATAAACGCGTTTTGGGGACTTATCGCCTGGCGCAGTTCCGGATCCTGCTTGTACAGCAGATTGCCGGCCGCGTCCTTGACGGAAATGATCATGCGTGTCTTGTTGACCACGATGCCCTTGTTGGCGAAGGCTGTATAGGCCTGAGCCATATTAAGGGGAGAAACGGCCACCGCGCCGAGGCTGACGGCAAGTTCATTAGGAAAGTTGGGTTCAAGCCCCAGGTCCTTGGCACGCTGAATCACGGCCGGGATGCCGATTTGTTCCGCCACCCGCACGGTACAGGTGTTGCGGGATTTGACAAGCGCCGTGCGCAGGAGCATGGGGCCCTGAAAATTGACCTCGTAGTTTTCCGGTCTCCAGATTTTGCCTGTCCATGGATTGATGTAGACAAAGGGCGCGTCCAGCAAGGTAGTGGCCGCAGTGAACCCATTATCGATCGCGGCGGAATAGACGATGGGCTTGAAGGAGGAGCCCGGCTGACGGCGCGCTTGCGTGGCCCGGTTGAAATGGCTTTCGCCAAATTGGTAGCCTCCAATAAGGGCCACCACGTCCCCGGTCTGAGTTTCCA